>JBLMVT010000395.1:0-5850 GCA_050256835.1 Betaproteobacteria bacterium
CGCGCAGCGCATCGTCGCCGGCGAGGGCGACGTCTACGTGGCCGGCGGTGTGGAGAGCATCTCCTGCGTGCAGAACGAGGCCAACAAGCACATGATCACCGAGGGCTGGCTGCTGCAGCACAAGCCCGAGATCTACTGGCCGATGCTGCAGACCGCCGAGCAGGTCGCCAAGCGCTACAAGATCCCGCGCGAGCGCATGGACCGCTACGGCGCAGCCAGCCAGCAGAAGGCATGCGCGGCGCAGGAGGCGGGCAGGTTCAAGGACGAGATCGCGCCGATCACCGTTACCGCCGGCGTCGCCGACCCGGTCATGGGGCTGCGCAGCAAGGAGGTGACGGTCGCTGCCGACGAGGGGCTGCGCCCGGGCACGACCTACGAGGCGGTGGCCGGCATCAAGCCGGCGATCCCGGGCGGCGTGATCGCCGCGGGCAACGCCAGCCAGTTCAGTGACGGGGCGGGCGCCTGCGTGGTCGTGAGCGACGCCTTTGCGCAGCAGAACAACCTGAAGCCGCTGGGCCGCTTCCTCGGCTTCGCGGTGGCCGGCTGCGAACCCGACGAGATGGGCATCGGCCCGGTGTTCGCCGTGCCCAAGGTGCTCAAGCGCCTCGGGCTGAAGGTCGACGACATCGACCTGTGGGAGCTGAACGAGGCGTTCGCGGTGCAGGTGCTCTATTGCGCCGACACGCTCGGCATCCCGATGGACCGGCTCAACGTCAGCGGCGGCGCGATCGCGGTCGGCCACCCCTACGGCGTGAGCGGGCAGCGCCTGACCGGCCACGCGCTGATCGAGGGCAAGCGGCGCGGCGCGAAGAAGGTCGTCGTCACGATGTGCATCGGCGGCGGCATGGGCGCGGCGGGCGTGTTCGAGGTCCTGTGAGTGACCCCGCGGGCGCGCACGTCGGCCCGTCGCCCGTCACCGTCTCCCCCGAGGCCTTCCTCGCGCTGGCGCGCGAGGTGCTGGCCAAGCAGCCGTTCTCGGTGCTGCTCGGCGCGGAGCTCACGGCACTCGAGCCCGGGCGCTGCGAACTCGCGCTCGCGCTCACCGATCAGCTCAAGCAGCAGCACGGCTTCGCCCACGGCGGCGTGGTCGCCTACCTCGCAGACAACGCGCTCACTTACGCCGGCGGCACCGCCATGCGCGTGCCGGTCGTCACCGCCGAGATGAAGATCAACTACGTGCGGCCGGCGATCGGCGAGCGCCTCGTCGCGCACGCGGAGGCCGTCCATGTCGGGCGCTCGCAGTCGGTGTGCCGCTGCGCTGTCTACGCGCTCGCCGGCGGCGAGCAGAAGCTGGTGGCGCTGGCGCAGGGAACGATCGCGCGAGCCGCGCAGGTCGACACGGTCTAGCCATGCGATGAGCTACCGCGACACGCTCGACTTCCTGCTGCACGACTGGCTGCGCGTGGAGTCGCTCGTCGAGCGGCCGCGCTTCGCGGACCACTCGCGCGAGACCTTCGCGCAGGTGCTCGACACCTGCGAGCGCATGGCGCGCGAGAAGGTCGCGCCGTTCAACCGCGCCGCCGACACCGAGGAGCCATGGTTCGACGGCGAGCGGGTGCACCTGCCCGAAAGCACCCATGCCGCCGCGCGCGCCTACGCCGAGTCGGGCATGCTCGCCGCGGCGCAGGACTACGAGCTGGGCGGCATGCAGCTGCCCTGCGTGGTCGAGATGGCGGCCAACAGCTTCTTCTCGATGGCCGGCATCGGTGCCAGCGGCGGCAACATGCTGACCTCCGGCAACGCCAACCTGCTGATGGCGCACGGCACACCGGCGCAGCGGCACGCCTTCGCGCGCCACGAGTTCAGCGGGCGCTTCGCCGGCACGATGTGCCTGTCCGAGCCGCAGGCCGGATCGAGCCTGTCGGACATCGCGACGCGCGCCGAGCCCGACGGCGACGACTTCGAGCTCGACCCGCTCGGCCCGCGCTACCGCCTGCGTGGCCACAAGATGTGGATCAGCAACGGCGAGCACGAGCTGACCGAGAACATCGTCCATCTGGTGCTGGCGAAGATCCCCGACGAACAGGGACGGCTGGTGCCTGGCACGCGCGGCATCTCGCTCTTCATCGTGCCCAAGAAGCTGGTCGACGGCGCGGGCGACCTCACCGGCGAGCGCAACGACGTGACGCTCGCGGGCCTGAACCACAAGCTCGGCTATCGCGGCATCCCGAACACGCTGCTCAACTTCGGCGAAGGGAAGTTCGCGCCGCGCGGCCGGCCGGGTGCCATCGGCTACCAGGTCGGCGCGCCGGGGCAGGGGCTCGCGTGCATGTTCCACATGATGAACGAGGCGCGCATCGCGGTCGGCCTGGGCGCGGCCATGCTCGGCATGGCCGGCTACGAGGCGAGCCTCGCCTACGCTCGCGAGCGACCGCAGGGCCGCCCGATGGGCAAGCAGGGCAAGGACCCGACACGACCCCAGGTGCCGATCATCGGCCACGCCGACGTGAAGCGCATGCTGCTGGCGCAGAAGAGCTGGTGCGAGGGCGCGCTCGGGCTCGAGCTGCACTGCGCACGGCTGGTCGACGAACTGCACACCGGCGACGCCGAGGCGGCGCGCGAGGCAGGCCTGCTGCTCGAGGTGCTGACGCCCGTCGCCAAGAGCTGGCCGAGCGAGTGGTGCCTCGAGGCCAACAGCCTGGCGATCCAGGTGCTCGGTGGCTACGGCTACACGCGCGACTTTCCGGTCGAGCAGTACTGGCGCGACAACCGCCTGAACATGATCCACGAAGGCACGCACGGCATCCAGGCACTCGACCTGCTCGGCCGCAAGGTGGTGATGGACGGCGGCGCCGGGCTCCAGCTTGTCGCGGAGCGCGTGCAGGCGACGATCGAGCGCGCCTGCCGGGTCGAGGGCATGGCCGAGCACGGCCGTGCGCTGGCCGCCGCGCTGCAGTCGCTGGCGGCGGCGACGCGCGCGGCGTGGGCCACCGGCGAGCCCGAGGAGGCGCTGGCCAACGCCACGCCGTACCTGCAGGCCTTCGGCCACACCGTCGTCGCCTGGGTGTGGCTGGACGTCGCTCTCGCCGCGCGCCAGGCACTCGATGCGTCGCCCGACGCCGGCCGCGCCGCGTTCCTGCGCGGCAAGCTGCAGGCGGCGCGCTATTTCTTCCGCTACGAACTGCCGAAGACGGGCGCCTGGCTCGCCGTGGTCGCGACGCGCGACGCGACCTGCCGCGAGACCGACCCGGCCTGGTTCTGACGCCATGAAGCCGGCCCGCCTCGACGCGCTGATCTGGTCGCTGGTCTACGGCGGCCTGATCGCGGCGTGCCTGGGCATCTTCCTTCTGCGCGAGTTCGGCGACGAGGGCGGCCCGCTGGCGGCAGTGCTGTTCGTCGCCGGCGGCCTGGCGGTGATCGCCGGCATGGCGCTGATCGTCGTGCGCGCGCGCCTGCGCGGCGCCCGCAAGCAACCCGAACCCACGAAAGGCCGACCATGAGCACCCCGATCCAGCAGCTGTTCGACCTGACCGGGCGCACCGCCCTCGTCACCGGCGGCTCGCGCGGCCTGGGCCTGCAGATCGCCGAGGCGCTCGGCGAGGCCGGCGCGAAGATCATGCTCACCTCGCGCAAGGCCGCCGACCTGGAGGAGGCCGCCGCGGACCTGCAGGACAAGGGCATCGACACGCGCTGGATCGCCGCCGACGCCAGCCAGCCCGACGAGATCCAGCGCGTCGCCGACGAGGCGCTGCAGCGCATGGGCCATATCGACATCCTGGTCAACAACGCCGGCGCGACCTGGGGTGCGCCGATGGAGGACTACCCGCTCGAGGCCTGGGACAAGGTGATGAACCTGAACATCCGCAGCGTGTTCCTGATGAGCCAGGCGATCGGGCGCATGAGCATGATTCCGCGCAAGCGCGGGCGCATCGTCAACGTGGCGTCGATCGCCGGGCTGTCGGGGGCGCGCGAGGTGAAGTACATCGCCTACGGCACGAGCAAGGGCGCGGTCGTCAACTTCACCCGCACGCTGGCCGCCGAGTGGGGGCCGTACGGCATCACCGTCAACGCGCTCGCGCCGGGCTTCTTCCCGAGCAAGATGACCAAGGGCATCCTCGACACGCTGGGCCGCGACAAGGTCGCCACGCACGCGCCGCTCGGGCGCATCGGCGACGACGACGACCTCAAGGGCGCGGCGCTGCTGTTCGCCTCCGACGCCGGCAAGCACATCACCGGGCAGATCCTCGCCGTGGACGGCGGCGTCAGCATCGTGCACGGCTGATGGACTTCGCGGTGCGCATCCCGTTCGTCGACCACCTCGGCTTCGAGCTGCTGAGCTGCGAGGCCGGCGCGGCCGAGATCGCGCTCGACCTGCGCCCCGAGCTCTGCAACTCGTGGAGCGTGGCGCACGGCGGCGTGGTGATGACGCTGCTCGACGTGACCATGGCGCACGCGGCGCGCAGCCCGAACCAGCCCGGCCATCCGGAAAGCCCCGGCGTCGTCACGGTCGAGATGAAGACCAGCTTCCTGCGCCCCGGGCTCGGGCGCATGCTCGCCAAGGGCCGGTTGCTGCACCGCTCGACCACGCTCGCGTTCTGCGACGGCCTGCTCTACGACGGCACGGGCCAGGTGGCGGCGCACGCCTCCGGCACGTTCAAGTATCTCAAGGGCCTGCCCGCGGGCGGGCGGCACATCCGGCGCCAGGGCGCCTCCGACTGATCGACCGAAAGGACCGCGATGACGACGATGAACCGGCAATGGCTGCTCGACTCGCGCCCGACCGGCGAGGCGAGCGTGACGAACTTCCGCCTCGTCGAGGCGCCGGTGCCCGAGGCGGCGCAGCTCGCCGACGGCCAGGTGCTGGTGCGCCACCACTACCTCAGCCTCGACCCGTACATGCGCGGGCGCATGAACGAATCGCGCAGCTACGCCAAGCCGCAGGCGCTCGGCGCGGTGATGGTCGGCGGCACGGTCGGCGAGGTCGCGGCGTCGAGGCACCCGAAGTTCGCGCCCGGCGACAAGGTCGCGGGCATGGGCGGCTGGCAGGAATGGTCGGTGGTCGACGGCAGCCAGCCGGGGATGCTGCGCAAGGTCGACACGACGCAGGTGCCGCTGGCGGCCTACCTCGGCGCGGTCGGCATGCCTGGCGTGACGGCGTGGTACGGGCTGGTGAAGGTCATCGCGCCGAAGGCCGGCCAGACGGTGCTCGTCAGCGCGGCCAGCGGCGCGGTCGGCAGCGTCGTCGGCCAGCTCGCCAAGGTGCGCGGCTGCCGGGCCGTCGGCTTCGCCGGCGGACCGGAGAAGTGCGCCTACGTCGAGCGCGAGCTGGGCTTCGACGCCTGCATCAACTACAAGGCGCATCCGGACCTGAAGTCGCTGTCGGCGGCGCTGAAGGAGGCCTGCCCGCAAGGCATCGACGGCGTGTTCGAGAACGTCGGCGGAGTCGGCCTCGACGCGGCGATGCTGCGCATGAACGACTTCGGCCGCATCGCCATGTGCGGCATGATCGCCGGCTACGACGGCCAGCCGATCCCGATGGCGTATCCGCAGCTCATCCTGCAGTGGCGGCTGCGCGTCGAGGGCTTCATCGTCAGCGAACACATGGACGTCTGGCCCGAGGCGCTGAACGAGCTCGGCACGCTGGTCGCCAGCGGCCGGCTGAAGTACCGCGAATCGGTCGCCCAGGGGATCGCGTCGGCGCCCGAGGCCTTCCTCGGCCTGCTCAAGGGCCGCAACTTCGGCAAGCAGCTGGTCAAGCTGGTGTGATCGCGCCGGTGGACGAGCCGATCCTGCACCACTATCCGCAGTCGCCGTTCTCGGAGAAGGTGCGGCTGGCGTTCGGCGCCAAGCGAATGGCCTGGCGCTCGGTTCACATCCCGGTGATGCTGCCCAAGCCCGACGTGCTCGCGC
>JBLMVT010000396.1:0-4212 GCA_050256835.1 Betaproteobacteria bacterium
GCAGGTGCGCCGGCTGGCCGTCGACCCGCGCACCCAGGTGCTGTTCGAGGCGCCGCATCGCATCGCCGCGCTCGCCGGGGCGCTGGCCGAAGCCTGCCCGGCGCGGCCCGTCACCGCCTGCCGCGAGCTGACCAAGCAGTTCGAGACGGTCGTCAAGCTGCCGGCGGCCGAGCTGCCCGCCTGGCTCGCCGCCGACGCGCATCGGCTGCGCGGCGAATTCGTGCTCGTGCTGCACGCGCTGCCCGCGCACGCCGTGGCGCCGGCCCATGACGACACGGCCGACCGGCTGCTTGCCGCCCTGCTGCGTGAACTGCCGCTGAAGACCGCGGTCGCGCTGGCCGCCGAGGCGAGCGGCGCGCCGCGCAACGCGCTGTACCGGCGCGCGCTGGCGCTGCGCGGGGCCGCAGCCGATCGAGAAGCCGCACCCGGCGACGCGTCGCGGGCGGACTCCTAGAATGGCCCATGATCACCCGTGAACCCACCCTCGAGCGGCTCGCCGTGGCGCGCTCGCTGCTGCTCGAACCATTCGGCCTGACCGAAGCCACGCTGACACGCGCGTTGCGCACGATCGCCGGGCATCGCGTCGACGACGCCGACCTGTATTTCCAGTACACCCGCAACGAGGGCTGGAGCCTGGAGGAGGGCATCGTCAAGAGCGGCAGCTTCGGCATCGACCAGGGCGTGGGCGTGCGCGCCGTCGCCGGCGAGAAGACCGCGTTCGCGTATTCCGACGACATCTCCGAGGCCGCCCTGCTCGACGCCGCGCAGACGGTGCGCACGATCGCCGCGGCCGGCCAGAGCCGGCGCGTCAAGGTGCCGGCGCAGCCGAGCGTCGCCGGCATGCGCAGCCTGTATGCGCCGATGGACCCGATCGCCACGCTCGACAGCACGCAGAAGGTCGCGCTGCTCGAGAAGGTGGAAAAGCTGGCGCGCGCCCGCGACCCGCGCGTCGTGCAGGTGATGGCCGGCTTGGCCGCCGAGTACGACGTGGTGCTGATCGCGCGCGCCGACGGCACGCTGGCTGCCGACGTGCGGCCGCTGGTGCGGCTGTCGGTGACCGTGATCGCCGAGCAGAACGGCCGGCGCGAGATTGGCAGTGGTGGCGGCGGCGGGCGCTTCGGCCTCGGCTACTTCCACGATTCGGTGATCGAAGGCTATGTCGACCAGGCGGTGAACGCGGCGCTGACCAACCTCGAATCGCGGCCGGCGCCGGCCGGCGAGATGACCGTCGTGCTCGGCCCGGGCTGGCCGGGCGTGCTGCTGCACGAGGCGATCGGCCACGGCCTGGAGGGCGACTTCAACCGCAAGGGCTCGAGCGCGTTCTCCGGGCGCATCGGCGAGCGCGTCGCCGCGCCGGGCGTCACCGTGCTCGACGACGGCACGCTGCCCGACCGGCGCGGCTCGCTCAACGTCGACGACGAAGGCAACGCGAGCCAGCGCAACGTGCTGATCGACGACGGCATCCTCGTCGGCTACCTGCAGGACAGCCTGAACGCGCGGCTGATGAAGGTGCCGACCACAGGCAACGGCCGGCGCGAGAGCTACGCCGCGGTGCCGATGCCGCGCATGACCAACACCTACATGCTGGGCGGCGGCCACGACCGGGACGAGATCGTCGCCTCGGTCGAGCGCGGCCTGTACGCGACCAACTTCGGCGGCGGCCAGGTCGACATCACCAGCGGCAAGTTCGTGTTCTCGGCCAGCGAGGCCTTCTGGGTCGAGCACGGTCGCATCCAGTACCCGGTGAAGGGCGCGACCCTGATCGGCAACGGGCCCGACGCGCTGACGCGCATCGGCATGATCGGCAACGACATGGCGCTCGACACCGGCATCGGCGTGTGCGGGAAGGACGGGCAGAGCGTGCCGGTCGGCGTCGGCCAGCCGACGCTGCGCATCGACGGGCTGACGGTTGGCGGCACGGCCTGAAGGGCGCCGGCCGGCCGCGTGCTAAAGTCCGGCTCGTGGATCGCCGCTACTTCTTCGCGTTTTTCTGGTTCTTCTCGCACCGCACCGGCGGAGGAGAGGCGAAGGCGCGAATGACCTGACAGCGCAACGAGCCCCGAGAAACCGCCGGAACCCCCGGCGGTTTTTTTTCGCCCCCATGCACAGCCGATCAGGAGTCGACCGATGAACGCCAAGACCGCCAGCGCCGAGGCCTGGCAGCCGTCCGCGGAGCGCACCAGCCAGACCGACGACGAGCGCATCAAGGACGTGATGCCGCTGCCGCCGCCCGAGCACCTGATCCGCTTCTTCCCGATCCGCGGCACGCCGGTCGAGGCGCTGGTCGCCGGCACGCGCCAGGCGATCCGCCGCATCATGCACGGCAAGGACGACCGCCTGCTCGTCGTGATGGGGCCGTGCTCGATCCACGACCCGGTGGCGGCGCTGGAATACGCGCGGCGGCTTCGGGAGCAGCGCGAGCGCCACGCCGGCACGCTCGAGGTCGTGATGCGCGTGTACTTCGAGAAGCCGCGCACCACGGTCGGCTGGAAGGGGCTGATCAACGACCCCTACCTCGACGAGAGCTTCCGCATCGACGAGGGCCTGCGCATCGCGCGCCAGCTGCTGCTGGAGATCAACAAGCTGGGCATGCCGGCGGGCAGCGAATTCCTCGACGTGATCTCGCCGCAGTACATCGGCGACCTGATCGCCTGGGGCGCGATCGGCGCGCGCACCACCGAGAGCCAGGTGCACCGCGAACTGGCGTCCGGGCTGTCGGCGCCGATCGGCTTCAAGAACGGCACCGACGGCAACATCCGGATCGCCATCGACGCGATCCAGGCGGCGGCGCGCCCGCACCACTTCCTGTCGGTGCACAAGAACGGCCAGGTGGCGATCGTCCAGACCCGCGGCAACCACGACTGCCACGTCATCCTGCGCGGCGGCAAGGCGCCCAACTACGACGCCGCGCACGTCGCCGCCGCCTGCCGCGAGATCGAGGCAGCGAAGCTGGCCTGCTCGCTGATGATCGACTGCAGCCACGCCAACAGCGGCAAGCAGCACGAGCGCCAGCTCGACGTGGCGCGCGACGTCGCCGCTCAGCTGAAGGGCGGCGGCCGCTGCGTCTTCGGCGTCATGGTCGAGAGCCACCTGCAGGCCGGGGCGCAGAAGTTCTGCGCCGGCCGCGACGACCCGGCGCGGCTCGAGTATGGACGCAGCATCACCGACGCCTGCCTCGGCTGGGAGGACTCGCTGGCGGTGCTCGACGTGCTGAGCGAGGCCGTGCGCTCGCGGCGCTGACGCAGCCTACGATTCCCGGCGCAGCTTGGGGCTCTGCCAGTACACGGTGTCGTCGCCGCCGTCGCTGCGATTGAGCACGCGCGCGAGCACGAACAGCAGGTCCGACAGCCGGTTCAGGTACTGGCGCGGGGCGGCGCGCAGCGGCGCCTCGGCGCCGAGCGACACCAGCGACCGCTCGGCACGCCGCGCCACCGTGCGGCACACATGGGCCAGCGCGGCGCTGCGCCGTCCGCCCGGCAGGATGAACTCCTTGAGCCGCGGCAGCCCGGCGTTGTGCTCGGCCAGCGCCGTGTCCAGTCGCGCCACGGCGGCGTCGGTCAGCAGCTCGTAGCCGGGGATCGACAGCTCGCCGCCGAGATTGAACAGCTCCTGCTGGATCTCGACGAGCAGCGCGCGCACGCCCTCGGGCAGCAGTTCGGCGAGCAGCACGCCGAGCTGCGAGTTCAGCTCGTCGACGTCGCCCAGCGCCCGCACGCGGCGGTGATCCTTGGGCACGCGCGTGCCGTCGCCCAGGCCGGTGGTGCCGTCGTCGCCGGTGCGGGTGGCGATCTGCGTGAGTCGGTTGCCCATCGGCAGATGCTAGCAGCCGGACGCTGACGTAGGTATTCCGTTATCACCCTCGCCGGCAGCGGCGATGCAATACTGGATTCGATGCTTCGCGCCAGACGAGGCGCGACCATCCGACAGGAGACAAGCCATGAAGGTGATCTCGATCCGCGCCGCGGCCGATGCCCGCGGCTGCGAAGAAGGCCACGCGCAGTTTCCCCGGCTCGACCTGCCGCTGGCGCGGCGCGAATTCCTCAAGGGCTCGGGCGTGCTGGTCGGCAAGGGCCGCGCCGAGCCGTACACGAACGGGACGGGCTACGGCCACATCGGCGTCGTGGTCGACGATGTCGCCGCCACGCATCGCGAGTTGCTCGCCGCCGGGCACGCGCCCACGCCGGTGAAGGAGTTCAGGCGCGGCGAGGAGCT
>JBLMVT010000397.1:0-4072 GCA_050256835.1 Betaproteobacteria bacterium
CGCTGCGCCTCGCCGGCGACGTTGGCGAGCTGGCGCGCCATCTCCATGTCGGTGGCGCTCTTCGGGAAGCTGACCGCGATGAAGTCGCACTTGAAGCTCATCGCGGTCCTGATGTCCTCCATGTCCTTGGCGGTCAGCGCCGGCGCGGTCAGCCCGCCGCCGGCCTTGTTGATGCCCTTGTTGTTGGACAGCTCGCCGCCGACCTCGACGATGGTGTGCACCTCGTCGCCGCGCACCGCCTGCACCAGGAGCCGCAGCAGGCCGTCGTTGAGCAGCAGGGTGTCGCCGGGACGCACGTCGCGCGGCAGCTCCTTGTAGTCGAGGCCGACGCGCTCGTTGGTGCCCAGCGCGCTGGTCGCGCCGTCGAGCACGAAGGCCTGCCCGGCCTCGAGCACCGTGCTGCCGCCGTCGAACTTGCCGACGCGGATCTTCGGTCCCTGCAGGTCGGCCATGATCGCGACCTCGCGGCCGACGCCCTTGGCGACCTCGCGCACCAGCCGCGCGCGCTCGATATGGTCGGCCGCCGCGCCGTGCGAGAAGTTGAGCCGCACCACGTCGACGCCCGCGAGGATCATGCGCTCGAGCGTCTGCGGTGACGACGACGCCGGGCCCAGCGTGGCGACGATCTTGGTGGCGCGCGTCATCGGCGTGGCATCCGGCAGTGGCGTGGGGCGCGATTATGCGAGGCCGCCCGGATGCCCCGCGGCATGACGGTTATGCAACGGGCTCGCCGGCGCGCCGTTCGAGGATCTCGAGCGCCGGCAGCGTCTTGCCTTCGAGCATCTCGAGGAAGGCGCCGCCGCCGGTGGAGATGTAGCCAATGTCGCGTTCGATGCCGTACTTGGCGATTGCCGCGATCGTGTCGCCGCCGCCGGCGATGCTGAACGCGGCGCTGGCCGCGATCGCGCGCGCCAGCGTCTCGGTGCCGTGGGCGAATGCGCCCCACTCGAAGACGCCGATCGGGCCGTTCCAGACGATGGTGCCGGCATCGGCGAGCAGCGCCGCGAAGCGCCGGGCGGTGTCGGGCCCGACGTCGAGGATCAGGTCTTCGGCGGCGACGTCGGCCGCCGCCTTGACGGTCGCCTTCGCGTCGGCCTTGAACTCGGTGGCGACGACGACATCGCTCGGCAGCGGCACCTCGGCGCCGCGCGCGGCCATGGCGTCGATCACGGCGCGTGCCTCGCCGGCGAGGTCGGGCTCGGCCAAGCTGCGCCCGATCGGTAGGCCCTCGGCGAGCATGAAGGTGTTGGCGATGCCGCCGCCGACGATCAGCCGGTCGACCTTGGCGGCCAGGTTCTTCAGCACGGTCAGCTTGGTGCTCACCTTGGAGCCGGCGACGATCGCCACCAGCGGATGCTTCGGCGCGCGCAGCGCCTTCGTGATGGCGTCGACCTCGGCCGCCAGCAACGGGCCGGCGCAGGCGACGGGCGCGAACTGCGCGATGCCGTAGGTCGTCGCCTCGGCGCGGTGCGCCGTACCGAAGGCGTCGTTGACGAAGACGTCGCAAAGCGCCGCGAGCTTGCGCGCGAGCGCCTCGTCGTTCTTCTTCTCGCCCTTGTTGACACGGCAGTTCTCGAGCAGCACGAGCTGGCCGGGAGCGACCTCGACGCCGTCGACCCAGTTGGCGACCAGCGGCACGTCGCGGCCGAGCAGCTCGGCCAGGCGCGCGCCCACCGGCGCAAGCGAGTCCTCGGGCGCGAGCTTGCCCTCGGTCGGCCGGCCGAGGTGCGAGGTGACCATCACCGCGGCGCCGGCGGCCAGCGCCATCTGGATGCACGGCACCGAGGCGCGCACGCGGGTGTCGTCGCTGATGTGGCCGGCATCGTCGAACGGCACGTTGAGGTCGGCGCGGATGAAGACGCGGCGGCCCGCGACGCGGCCGGCGCCGATCAGGTCGGCAAAGCGCAGGATGTCCATCGCGCCATTGTAGGAAGCGGCGCGGCGCGCCGGCACGGCCCGGTCCCGACCGGGTCGCTCAGGTCTCGCGCTTGCCGGCCTTGGCCGGACTGCCCGCAGGCGCCTTCTCGTCGGCGCTGCCCGCGTCGGGCTTGCGTGGCGGAGCGGCGAGTTGCGGCGTCGCCGCCTCGAGCTTGTTCTCGCGCATGTAGTCGTTCATCTCGCGCCAGCCGGCGAAGACGGCGGCGCGGTCGGCCTTGCGGTTGAGCGCGTAGCAGTCCTCGATCGCGCGGCCGACCTGCCGGCAGGCACCGCCGATCGCGCGGCCGTCGGCGTCGCGCACCGCGGCGACCTTCTCCGGCGACTCGATGCCCAGCAGGTCGCATCCGCCCAGCAGGCCGCAGGCGAGGGTGGCGAGGAGCGTGAAGCGGCGCAGCATGGCGGCGTGAAGGCGTGCCGCGATATCGGCCGCCCCCGGCCGCGACTTGAGGCCGGCTCAGGCACTGCGCATCGCCCCCGCCATGGCGAGCAGCCGCTCGACGCGCTCCTCGGTGCTGGGGTGCGTCGAGAACAGGCCCTGCAGGCCGCGGCCGGACAGCGGGTTGGAGATCATCATCTGCGCCGTCTCGGGATGGCGCTCGGCCGTCGCCATCGGGATCACCTGCGCGGCAGCGTGGATCTTCTGCAGCGCGGAGGCGAGCGCGCGCGGATCACCGGAGATCTCGGCGCCGCCGCGGTCGGCCTCGAACTCGCGCGCGCGGCTGATCGCCAGCTGGATCAGGCTCGCTGCCAGCGGCGCCAGCAGCGCGACCAGCAGCCCGACGAGCGGATTCGCCGGCCGGCCCTCGTCGTCGCGGCCGCCGAAGAACATCGCGAAGTTGGCGAGCATCGAGATCGCGCCGGCCATCGTCGCGCTGATGGTCGAGATCAGGATGTCGCGATGCTTCACGTGCGCCAGCTCGTGCGCCATCACGCCGCGCAGCTCGCGCTCGGACAGGCTGCGCAGGATGCCGGTGGTGGCGGCGACGGCGGCGTGCTCGGGGTTGCGGCCGGTGGCGAAGGCGTTCGGCGCGTCCTCCTGGATCAGGTAGACGCGCGGCATCGGCAGCCCGGCGCGCTGCGCCAGGTCGGCGATCATGGCGTGGAACTGCGGCGCGCTGGCGGCGTCGACCTCCTGCGCGTTGTACATGCGCAGGACCAGCTTGTCCGAGAACCAGTAGCTGAAGAAGTTCATGCCCAGCGCGACGACGAGCGCGACCATCATCCCGGAGCGCCCGCCGATGAACGCGCCGATGGCCATGAACAGCGCGGTGATGGCGGCCATCAGGACGGCCGTCTTCAGGATGTTGAACATTTCGTCAGCAGGTGGCAGATTGCGTCGGCGATTCGACAGCCGGCAGATGCGGGCGAAGCCCGCAAGTTCAATCGAGCCGCGCGCCGGCGGGCAGCAGCGCCTCGGGCAGCGCCTGCGCGGCGGCGACCCGCGTGCCGCCGGGCCGCTGCACCACCTCGAGCGGCAACGCCCGCTCGCCGCACGCAACCACCGGGTCCGCCGCTTCGCGCCTCAGCACGGTGCCCGGCGCGCCGGTGCCGTCGACGACCGCGGCGCGCCACAGCTTCACGGCCGCGCCGGCGTGCCCGAAGCTGGCGCCGGGAAACGGATCGAAGGCGCGCACGCGCCGCTCGATCCGCGCGGCTGGCTCGCGCCAGTCGATGCGCGCCTCGGCCTTGTCGATCTTGTGCGCGTAGGTGGCGCCCTCGGCGGGCTGGGCCTGCTCGACCAGGCGACCATGCGCGGCATGCTCGAGCGCTTCGACGACGAGCCGGCCGCCGAGCGCGGCCAGCCGGTCGTGCAGGCTGGCGGCGTTGTCGTCGGCGGCGATGTCGATGCCTTCGGCCAGCAGGATCGGCCCGGTGTCGAGCCCGGCGTCCATGCGCATGATGGTGATGCCGGTGCGCGCGTCGCCGGCCTCGATCGCGCGCTGGATCGGCGCCGCGCCGCGCCAGCGCGGCAGCAGCGAGGCATGGATGTTCAGGCAGCCGAGCGGCGGCAGTTCGAGCAGCCAGGCCGGCAGGATCAGGCCGTAGGCGGCGACGACGATCGCCGCGGGGGCGGCCGCGACGAGCCGCTCGCGCGCCGCGCGCGCGTCGTCGGCCCAGCGGCCGTCCAGGCGCA
>JBLMVT010000398.1:0-5579 GCA_050256835.1 Betaproteobacteria bacterium
ATGGGCAACCAGCTCTACAACGTCGAGTTCGACGTGATCAAGGCGGTGAAGGACCCGGGCAAGTCGAAGTGACGCCGCGCCGGCGATGCTGACGCTGCTGTTCGACGGCATCGCCTACGGCATGCTGCTGTTCGTGCTGGCCGTCGGCCTGGCCGTGACGCTGGGGCTGATGAACTTCATCAACCTCGCGCACGGCGCGTTCGCGATGGCCGGCGGCTACATCACGGTGCTGCTGATGAACCGGCTCGGCGTGCCGTTCCTCGCCTGCCTGCCGCTGGCGTTCCTCGGCGCCGCGGCGCTCGGCGCCCTGCTCGAGCCGCTGCTGTACCGGCGCATGTACGGCAAGCCGCACCTCGACCAGGTGCTGTTCTCGATCGGCCTGGTGTTCATCGCGGTCACCGCCGTCGACTACGTCGTCGGCTCGATGCAGCAGAACATCGCGCTGCCGCCCTGGCTCGAGGGCCGCTTCGACATTCCATGGATCGGCATCGGCAAGTACCGCCTGTTCATCATCGGGGTGTGCGCGGCGCTGACGCTGGCGCTGCAGTGGGTGCTGTCGCGCACGCGCTTCGGCGCGCAGCTGCGCGCCTCGGTCGACGACCCGCGCGTCGCCGGCGGACTGGGGCTGGACGTGAACCGCATCTTCCTCATGACCTTCGCGGTCGGCTCGGGCCTGGCCGGCCTGGGCGGCGCGCTCGGTGCCGAGGTGCTGGGGCTGGACCCGAGCTTCCCGCTCAAGTTCATGATCTATTTCCTGATCGTCTGCGCGGTCGGCGGCACGACGACGATCACCGGCCCGCTGCTGGCCGCGCTACTGCTGGGCGTCGCCGACGTGGCGGGCAAGTACTACCTGCCCAAGCTCGGCGCCTTCATCGTCTACACGCTGATGATCGTGATCCTGGTGCTGCGCCCGCAGGGCCTGTTCGCGCGCGCCGGGGGCGGCCGGTGAGCGCCGCCGCGGCGGCGCTCGCGGCGGGTACGCGCTGGCGCTGGTGGGAGGGGGTGCTGCTGCTCGCGCTGCCGCTGTCGTGGCTGGCGCTGCCGTCGCAGGCGCTGCTGCTCAACGAGATGGCGATCCTGGCGCTGTTCGCGCTGTCGCTGGACCTGATCCTCGGCTACGCCGGCATCGTCTCGCTCGGCCACGCCGCGTTCCTCGGCTTCGGAGCGTACGCGGCGGCGCTGTTCGCCAAGCTGGTGATGCCCGATCCCTGGGTCGGCCTGCTCGTCGCAGTCGCGCTGACGGCCGTGCTCGGCGCGGTCTGCAGCCTGCTGATCCTGCGCGGGTCGGACCTGACGCGGCTGATGGTGACGCTCGGCGTCGCCTCCATCCTGTACGAGCTCGCCAACAAGCTCGACTGGCTGACCGGCGGCGCCGACGGGCTGCAGGGGGTCGTGATGGGCCCGCTGATCACGCCGTTCGGCCGCTTCGACTTCGACATCGCCGGCCGCACCGCCTACGCCTACTCTCTGGGGGTTCTCCTCGTGTGCCTGCTGCTCGCGCGCCGACTGGTGCATTCGCCCTTCGGGGTGTCGCTGCAGGCGCTGCGCGACAACCGGCTGCGCGCGGCGAGCATCGGCCTGGCGGTGAACGCGCGGCTGGTCGCGATCTACACCGTGGCCGCGGCGATCGCTGGAGCGGCCGGCGCACTGATGGCGCAGACCAGCGGCTTCGCCTCGCTCGACGGCTTCGACTTCCACCGCAGCGCCGAGGTGCTCCTGGTGCTGGTGATCGGAGGCACCGGCTACCTGTACGGCGGCATCTTCGGCGCGATCGTGTTCAAGCTGCTGCACGACCTGATCTCGGCCTGGACGCCGCAGTACTGGAATTTCTGGCTCGGCATCTTCCTGGTGCTGCTGGTGCTGGTCGGCCGCGAGCGGCTGATCCGCCCGCGCACGTGGTGGAAGGCGGCGCCGCAACCGGGCCCGGCCTCATGACCGCCGTCCTCGAAACGCGCGGGCTCGTCAAGCGATTCGGAGGGATCGTGCCGACCCACGATGTCTCGATCCGCATCGAGCGCGGCGCGCGGCGCGCGCTGATCGGCCCGAACGGCGCCGGCAAGACGACGCTGATCAACCTGCTCAGCGGCGTGCTCGAGCCGAGCGCCGGGTCGATCTGGCTCGACGGCGACGACATCACGAGCCTGGCGCCGCACCGGCGCGTGCGGCGCGGCATCGTGCGCACGTTCCAGATCAACCAGCTGTTTCGCGAGCTGACGCCGCTGCAGTCGCTCGCGCTGGCGGTGTCGACGCAGCTCGGCGTCGGCGCGAGCTGGTGGCAGCCGCTCGGCGCCGACCCGCGCGTCGCACCGGTCTGCGACACGCTGCTGGCGCAGTTCCGCCTCGACGACGTGCGCGACGAGCCGGTCGCGCGGCTGGCCTACGGCAAGCGCCGGCTGCTCGAGATCGCCACCGCGCTGGCCTGCCGGCCGCGCGTGCTGCTGCTCGACGAGCCGGTCGCCGGCGTCCCCGTGGGCGAGCGCCAGGAGATCTTCGACATCGTCAACGCGCTGCCGGCCGAGGTGTCAGTGCTGCTGATCGAGCACGACATGGACCTGGTGTTCAACTTCGCGCGCAGCGTGACGGTGCTCGTCAACGGCGCGGTGTTCGCCGAAGGCGACGTCGACGCCATCGCGAACGATCCGCGGGTGAAGGCGGTCTACCTCGGCGAGGGCGAGCCGGCCGGCGCGCGCGCCCATGGCTGAGCTGCTGCGCGTCGAGGGGCTGCGCTCGGGGTACGGCGAGGCCGTCGTCGTGCAGGGCGTGGACCTCACGCTCGACGCCGGCCAGTCGCTCGCGCTGCTCGGCCGCAACGGCACCGGCAAGACCACGCTGCTGAACACGCTGGTCGGCGTGACGCGGCGCCATGCCGGGCGCATCGTGCTCGGGGGGCGCGACCTGACGCGGCTGCCGCCGCACCAGCGGGCCGCCGCCGGCATCGGCTGGGTGCCGCAGGAGCGCAACATCTTCCGCTCGCTCACCGTCGAGGAAAACCTAAGCGCGGTGGCGCGGCCCGGCCCCTGGGACGTCGGCCGCGTCTGGGCGCTGTTCCCGCGCCTGGCCGAGCGGCGTGGCCACCTCGGCACGCAGCTGTCCGGCGGCGAGCAGCAGATGCTCGCGGTGGGGCGCGCGCTGGTGCTCAACCCGCGGCTGCTGCTGCTCGACGAGCCGCTCGAAGGGCTGGCGCCAATCATCGTCGGCGAACTGCTCGCCGCGATCGCCCGCGTGGTGCGCGACGAAGGCCTGTCGGCGGTGATCGTCGAGCAGCACCCGCGGCTCGTGCTCGGCATCACGCAGCGCGCAGTGGTGCTCGACCGCGGCCGCGTCGTGCACGAGGGACCGAGCGCGGCGCTGGCCGACGATGCGCAGACGCTGGAGCGGCTGCTGGCGGTCGTGCGCTGACTGTCACGCCGACGCCGCGCTCTCGCGCAGCATCGGCCGCGTCGCGTTGAACACGACGAGGATGCTGCTGGCCGACATCGCCAGCGCGGCGACGAGCGGGTTGAGCAGGCCCGCCATCGCCAGCGGCACCGCGACCGCGTTGTAGGTCAGCGCCCAGCCGAGGTTCTGCCGGATGCGCTGCCGCGTCGCGCCGACCAGCGCCAGTGCCTCCAGCACGCGCTCGAGCCGGTCGCCGGCGACGACGAGATCTGCGGCCTGCGCCGCCAGCGCGGTGGGCGCGCCGAAGGCGATGCCGAGGTCGGCTTGCGCCAGCGCCGGTGCGTCGTTGCTGCCGTCGCCGATCATCGCCACGCGGCCGCGCGCCTGCAGGCTGCGCACCGCTGCCGCCTTGGCCTCGGGCGGCACGCCGGCGAGCACCTCGTCGACGCGCCCGGCATAGCCGCCCGCGTGTTCGGCGCCGGTCAGCAGGATCACGCGGCCCTGCTCGCGCAGCTGCGCCACGAAGCGCTCCCAGTCGGGGCGCGGCCGGTCGCGCGTGACGATCGCGCCGTGCGCCGCCCCGTCCCAGCCGACGTAAGAGACCACGCTTTCCGCACCCGCGTGCCGCGCCAGGCGGCTCGCCAGTGCGGCCGGGACGCTCCAGTGCAGCGCGTCGAACAGCGCGCGGCTGCCGACCGCGACGCGCCGGCTGCCGACCCAGCCGCACGCGCCGCGGCCGGGATGGCTCGACACCTCGCGCCCGCTGCGGCTCGAGTCGAGCGCGGCGATCGCCTTCGCCACCGGATGCGACGAGTCGCGCTCGACGGCCGCCGCCAGCAACGCCGTCTCGGGCGGGCCGACGACCTCGACGACCGTCATTTTGCCCGTCGACAGCGTGCCGGTCTTGTCGATGGCGACGATGTCGACGCGCGCGCCGCGCTCGAACAGGGCGGCGCGGGTGACGAGGATGCCGCGCCGCAGCGCCGCGCCGATCGCCGAGGCAGCCGTCAGCGGGATGGCGAGCCCGAAGGTGCAGGGGCACGACACGACCAGCGTCGCCAGCCCGGCGAGGAGCGCCTGATTGAACGGCGCGCCGGCGAGCCCGCGGGCCAGCGCCACGAGGAGCGCGAGCGCGAGCACCGCCGGCACGAAGACGCGCGCGATCTTGTCGGCGCGCCCCTGCGCGCCGGGAGCGGCGCTCTGCGCGTTCCAGAGGACGCGCGCCAGCTCCGCGACGCGGCTCTCGACCGCGGCACCGGGATCGAGCTCGAGCCGGCCTTCGCGCAGCACCGATCCGCCCAGCACCCGGTCGCCGGCGCCGCGCGCCGCCGGGAACGGCTCGCCCGTCAGCAGCGACTCGTCGACCGCGCCCGATCCTTCGACCACCGTGCCGTCGACCGGAATCGTCTCTCCCTGGCGCACGAACACGCGGTCGCCCGGTGCGACCTCGTCGGCACCGCAGATCACGCTCTGGCCGCCGCGCAGCACGCGCGCCGCGGCCACCGGCGCGTCCATGATGCGGCCGAGCTCGCGCGCCGTCCGCTCGCGTGCGCCGCGTTCGAGGAAGCGCCCGATCGTGACGACCGCGACGATCGAGCCGGCGACGTCGAAGTACAGGTTGATCGGGTCGACGAACAGCTGGATCGTGCTGTAGCCCCACGCCGACAGGATCGACACCGCGAGCAGCGTGTCCATGTTCGGCAGGCCGACGGCGAGGCCGGTGCGCGCGCCGCGCAGGATCGGCCAGCCGACGTAGAACACCAGCACCGAGGTGAGCACGAACAGCGCCAGCGGCGTCACGCCGAACGCCAGCCAGCGGATCGCCTCGTAGTCTTCGCGCACGGCGAAACCGGCGTGGAGGGGATAGACGAACAGGATCGACAGCATCATCACCGCCGAGGCGAGGCAGCCGCCGCTGAGCAGGCGCAGCAGTTCCGGCCGCTCGTCGACCTCGGGCGCTTGCTGCCCCCGCAGACGGGCGCGGTAGCCGGCAGCGCCGAGCAGGCCCGGCAGCTCGTCCTCGCGGACCAGCGCCGGGTCGTAGACGATCCGCGCCGCCGACGTCGCAAAGCTCGCCTGCACCGCCAGCACGCCGCGCGCTCGCGCCGCGCGCGCCTCGATCAGCCGCTCGCACGACAGGCAATGCATGCCGTCGACCCAGAGGTAGGCGTCGCGGCCGGCCGGCGCCGCGCTCGCGTCGC
>JBLMVT010000399.1:0-11867 GCA_050256835.1 Betaproteobacteria bacterium
GCGCGCGCACATCGACGCGCTGGCGTCGCGGCTCGACGCCACCCGCGCCGCCACCGGCAGCACGCGCGACCGGCTGCGCGCCGCGCTGGCGCCGGTGGAGCCTTCCCCGGCGAGCCCGCGCATCCGCAAGCAGGCGGTGGCGTAGGCCCACGCGCACTTCACCCGTTCTTGAACAGGCCCTTTTCCTTCATGCGCAGCAGGCGCGAGCTCGGCGCCGCCCGATGCATCTGCATAACGACCGCAGCGGCATGATCGGTCGTCGGCGTCTCGGTTGCCTCAGCAGGCATGGACCGCGGGGCGACCGATCGGGGCCGCCGCTCCGCCGGGGCAGGGGCACTGGGCCACGCGCCGACCACGTCGTGCAGCACCGGAATGTGCGGCGACGCGCGATCGAACTCGCGCTCGCGGGCTGGAAGTGCGGGTCCGGGCGGGGCATTGAGCGCCAGATCGACGAAGTCGGCGCGCTGCGCGGACGCGACCGCCCGGTTCGCCGCTGAAGCGCTCGTGCGCCTGGGCGTGCGCGCACCCGGGTGAGCCTGCGTCGGCGCGTCGGGCGCAGAGTTCGCAGGCTGCTTTCCAGGCAGATGGCAGAGCGCCGCGCCGTGGATGCGCACCGTCTCCCAGAGCAGCCCGGTCGCGGCGAGCTGGCGCAGCCGCTCACCGCGCGCCGCCTCCCCACGCAGTGCGGCAATCGCTGCAAACAGTTCGGGATGGACCTCGCCGTCGATCTCGAACTCGAGTCGAATGACGCCCACGGTCGCTTTCGAACGGGCCACGGCCCCGACTCAACCGGCGGCGAGAGCCTCGCCGATCATCTGGAAGCCGCGCACGTTGGCCGACATCGGCTCGGGCATGATGAACACCGGGATGGCGGGGAAGCGCTTGACCAGCACGTCGCGATAGCGCTCGGGATGGCCGCCGACGAGAACGATCAGATCGACGATCTCGTGCGCGTCGCGCAGGCCATCGACCATGCGGTTGATCGAGTCCTCGACGACGCTCATGATGACAGGCTCGAAGCGCTCGAGGTCGTGCGCCACACCTGCCAGCTTCACGGGCGTCCGGGTGCGCAACGCATCGTTGATGCGCGGCATGACGGCTGGGCCCAGGGGCCGGCCGATCTCGGCGGCGAGCGACTCCTGCACCGCGCGCACGACGCGGTGCCGCCCGGCATCCGAGGCGGCGCTGCTGGCACGCGGGTTGATGGTCCCCTGCTGGATCAGCATCCAGTCGAGCGTGTGCTCGCCCGGGTCGATCATCAGCACCGACAGGTCGTCGAGCGCCTCGCCGCCGGGCAACGGCTTCAGTGCCCCGGGCGTGTCGGCGATGACCCGGTTGAGTTCCTCGAGGTGCTCTTCCAGCGCGGCGTAGCCTCCCATCGGCTGGGCCTGCACGATCACCTTGCGCACGCTGATCTTCTTGCCGTCGCCTACCTCGATCTCGCCCTCGTAGCGCGAACGCAGGTAGTCGCGGCGGTTGCCGTCGTTGTACTGGTTGACGGGCAGGCCGAGCACCAGCACGTCGATGGCGGAATCGCCCGCCTCGACCATGTAGCGCAGGGCACCCTTGGTCAGGGCCTCGTAGATCGCGCCGCGATAGAACTCGTCGGTGACGTCGCGCCCGAAGCTGCCGCCCGCCTGGGCCAGCCCGACGTCGCGCCCGACCTCGTAGTTGGCACCGTTGACCGGCACGTCGAAGGTGTCGCGCCGCCGCGTGCCGAGCGCGCGCACCGCGCTCGCGTCCGCCGGGATGGCCATCGACGGAAAGCTGATGAAGCCCGCGCCGTCGCCGGCGCGCACGCTGGCCTTCACCAGCCCGAAGCCGACATCGACGGCGCGCACGATCGGCGGCTTCGAGGCCGCGGGGCGTTCGGCGGCGGCGGTGACTTCACGCAGTTTCGGGCTGGTTGCCATGGGTACCTTCCTGTTCGGAATGACGGAGGGGGCGCCGCTGGATCGATGTCGATGCGCTGCGCGATGGACGGACGGATTGCAGTTCGAGGAGCCTGCCGGGGCATGGCCGTGCCCTGGCCCGGAGTGCACTTCACGGCGCAGCCTAACGCGTCCGCGGGCGCGACGATGCCCGCAACTCGGCACCGACGGCAATACGTCACGCGCGCCGTGTGTCCGCTCACACCGCGCCGTCGCGCTCGGCCTCGCGATCCTGCAGCAGCCGCCACATCACCTTGCCCGAGCCCGACTTGGGCAGGCTGTCGACGAACTCGACCTGCTTGGGAACCTTGTAGGCAGCCATGTGCTCGCGCGCCCAGCCGATGATGTCCTCGGCGGTCGTGCTGCCGCGGGCCGCGGCGCGCAGCACGACCACGGCCTTCACCGTCTCGCCGCGGTAGGCGTCGCGCGCGGCGATGATGCAGGCCTCCTGCACCGCCGGGTGCTTGTACAGCAGCATCTCGACCTCGGCCGGCCAGACCTTGAAGCCGCTGGCGTTGATCATCCGCTTGAGGCGGTCGGTGATGAAGAAATAGCCCTCCTCGTCCATGCGGCCGAGGTCGCCGGTGCGGAAGAACCGCTCGCCTTCGAACTCGACGAACGCCGCTGCGGTCGCCTCGGGGTGTCGCCAGTAGCCGGTGAACACCATCGGCCCGCGCGTGATGATCTCGCCGACCTCGCCGGGCGGCATCTCGCGCAGCGTCTCCGGGTCGACGACGCGCGAGTCGACGCCGAAGATCGGCATGCCCAGGCACTGCAGCTTGGCGCGCTCGGGCGGGTTGGCGTGGCTCGGCGCGGCGGTCTCGGTGAGGCCGTAGCCCTCGGCGAAGGTGAGGCCGAACTCGGCCTGCAGCCGCTCGGCGACGGCCTGCGGCATCGCCGAGCCGCCGCCGCTCAGGTAGCGCAGGCTCGACAGGTCGAACGACCGGTAGTTCGGGCTGCCGAACAGGTCGATGATCATCGTCGGAATGCAGGTCCAGTGCGTGACCTTGTGGCGCGAGATCAGGCGCCCGGCCAGCTCGCGGTCCCAGCGCGGCAGCAGCACGCTGGTGCAGCCCGAATAGACCGCGCCGAGCGCGCCGTACATCATCCCGGTGATGTGGAACATCGGCACCACGGCCAGGCTCACCGTCTCGGGCCCGGTGTGGCCCCACTGGCCAGCGCAGGCGTTGGCCATCAGCGTGCGGTGGGTGTGCATGCAGCCCTTGGGCAGGCCGGTCGTGCCCGATGTGTAGGGCAGCAGCGCGAGGTCGTCGGCCTGCGCCTTGTGCGCGCCCGGTTCATGGCCGGACGCCAGCACGTCGGCCCAGCGCGTCACGCCGGTGGTCGCGCTCGCCGCGGGCAGCGGCGGGTCGGCCCGCAGCCAGTCGAGCAGCGGACCCGACGGCGCCTCGTCGGGGTCGACCTCCGCCGGCATCGCGTCGGCGTAGCGCGTGACGACGATGTGCGCGAGGCGCTCGGCCTCGGGCAGGCCGCGGTTCGCGGCATCGACGAAGCCGGCCAGGTCGGCCGCGCAGAAGACGACCCGGGTCTGCGGGTCGGCGATGTAGTGCGCGAACTCCTCGGTGCGGTTCATCGGGTTGACCGGCACCACGACCGCGTCGGCGCGCACGATGCCGTAGAACGCGGCGACGAACTGCGGGCAGTTCTGCAGGAAGAGCGCGACGCGGTCGCCCTTGCCGACGCCGATCGAGCGCAGCCAGCCGGCCACGGCTTCGGCCTGGCGCCTCAGCTCGCCGAAGCTCAGCTCGCGGCCGAGGAAGCGGTAAGCGGCCTTGCGCGGGAAGCGCGTCGCCGCGACCTCGAGGTTGAACCAGAGCGTGGTCTCGGGAACGAAGAGCTCGCGCGGCAGGCGGCGCGGCCAGTGGGCGAAGTGCGGGCGGTCGGCAGGAACGGGACTCACGGGACGCCTTTCGTAGGTGCGACCGGCACGCTAGCGCAGCGCGGCAGGCGCCACCATCCCGGGCAACCCCCGGGGGCGGGCTACGATGCCAGCCATGAAGACCCTGCTCGTTCCCCTGGCGGCAGCGCTGGCGCTCGCGCTCGCCGCTCCGATCACCGAGGCCGCCGACGCGGCGCGCCAGGCCGAGGTCGCCAAGCGCGGCGCCGAGGTGATGCCGTTCGACCTGAAGGCCACGACGCATGTGTTCACGCGCACGGATACCGGCGGCGTGCAGAAGGTGGTGGCCAAGGACGCGTCCGACGCGGCGCAGGTCGCGCTCGTGCGCCGCCATCTGAAGGAGATCCGCGCGCAGTTCCTCGCCGGCGACTTCTCCGGCCCGGCGCACATCCACGGCGCCGACATGCCCGGGCTGGCCGCGCTGCGCGCCGCGCGGCCGGGGCAGATCGCGATTGCCTACCGCGACGTGCCGGGCGGCGCCGAGCTGGCATACCTGACGCGCTCGCCACGGCTGGTGCATGCGCTGCACGAGTGGTTCGACGCGCAGCTCGCCGACCACGGCGCCGACGCGATGGCCGGCGACATGCCGATGCATCACCACCACCCCGCGACGACCGGTTCGCACTGACCCCGCCGATACAATCGGCGCCGATGTCGACGATCCTGCAACAACTGCCCGCCGGCCAGAAGGTCGGCATCGCGTTCTCGGGCGGCCTGGATACCAGCGCCGCGCTGCTGTGGATGCGCAAGAAGGGCGCGATTCCCTACGCCTACACGGCCCACCTCGGGCAGCCCGACGAACCCGACTACGACGACATCCCGCGCCGCGCGCTGCAGTACGGCGCCGAGGCCGCGCGGCTGGTCGACTGCCGGGCGCAGCTCGTCGCCGAGGGCATTGCCGCGCTGCAGGCCGGTGCCTTCCACATCTCGACCGCGGGCACGACCTACTTCAACACGACGCCGATCGGGCGCGCCGTCACCGGCACCATGCTGGTGGCCGCGATGAAGGCCGACGACGTGCACGTCTGGGGCGACGGCAGCACCTACAAGGGCAACGACATCGAGCGCTTCTACCGCTACGGCCTGCTCACCAACCCGGCGCTGCGCATCTACAAGCCCTGGCTCGACCAGCACTTCATCGACGAACTGGGCGGGCGCGCCGAAATGTCGGCTTATCTGCGCGAGTGCGGTTTCGACTACCGCATGTCGGCCGAGAAGGCCTATTCGACCGACTCCAACCTGCTCGGCGCGACGCACGAGGCCAAGGACCTGGAGCAGCTGTCGAGCGGCATCCGCATCGTCCAGCCGATCATGGGCGTCGCCTTCTGGCGCGACGAGGTGAAGGTCGAGCGCGAGGAGGTGTCGGTGCGCTTCGACGAAGGGCGCCCGGTCGCGCTCAACGGCCGCGAGTTCGCCGACCCGGTCGAACTGATGCTGGAGGCCAACCGCATCGGCGGGCGCCATGGCCTGGGCATGAGCGACCAGATCGAGAACCGCATCATCGAGGCCAAGAGCCGCGGCATCTACGAGGCACCCGGCATGGCGCTGCTGTTCATCGCCTACGAGCGCCTCGTCACCGGCATCCACAACGAGGACACGATCGAGCAGTACCGCGAGAACGGCCGCAAGCTGGGACGCCTGCTCTACCAGGGCCGCTGGTTCGACCCGCAGGCGATCATGCTGCGCGAGAGCGCCGAGCGCTGGGTGGCGCGCGTGGTGACCGGCGAGGTGCGGATCGAGCTGCGCCGTGGCAACGACTGGTCGATCCTCGACACCGTCTCGCCCAACCTCACCTACCAGCCCGAGCGGCTGACGATGGAAAAGGGCGCATCGAGCTTCTCGCCGGCCGACCGCATCGGCCAGCTCACGATGCGCAACCTCGACATCGCCGACACGCGCGGCAAGCTCGAGACCTACGCGCACGCCGGGCTGCTGTCGCTCGGCGAGGCGGGAGCCTCGCTGGCGCAGCTCGCGGGCGAAGCAGGGAAGAAGGACGACGAGCGCTGATCGTCGCGGCCCGACATGGCAGGCCAGCGAGGGGCGAGCATGCTGATCAACGGTCGCTGCCACTGCGGGAACATCGGCTTCACGCTCCTTTGGGAGCCCGAGCCGGCCGACATCCCGGCGCGCGGGTGCACCTGCTCCTTCTGCGTCAGGCACGGCGGGGTGTGGACGTCCTGCCCGACCGGCCGCCTGCGCGTGAGCGTCGCCGATCCGTCGCTCGTGTCGCACTATGCGTTCGGCACGCGGACGGCGCAGTTCCACGTCTGCGCGCGTTGCGGCGCCGTCCCCTTCGTCACCAGCCGGATCGATGATCGCCTCTACGCGGTCGTCTCCGTCAACGCGTTCGACGGCGTGCCGCCGGCCCTGCTGCGGCGCGCGCCGGCGTCGTTCGACGGCGAGGACGAAGCGGCACGCCTGGCGCGCCGTCGGCGCAACTGGATCGCCGACGTGGAGGTCGTGCCCGCCGGCTGAGGTGCACCGCCGCGACGGCGGCAGACCGTGTTTGCGCAAGGTACGCGACACCGCCCCGAACGCGGTACGCTCCTTGCCGGAGCCGGATCATGCGCAACCCGTTCACCGAGACCGACCGTCGCGCCGTCGACGCGATCCGCCGCGCCGCGCACGTCGTCGACCTCGAGCGGCCCGATCTCGACCCCGTGCTCGTTCACATCGGCGACGCGCCGCTGGTGCTGCTCGGCGAGTCCACGCACGGCAGCGAGGAGTTCTACCGTCTGCGCGCCGATCTCACGCTGCGCCTGATCGACGAGCGCGGCTTCGACGCGGTGGCGGTCGAGGCCGACTGGCCCGATGCGCTGCGCGTCAGCCGCTGGGTGCAGGGTGCCGACGACGATGCCGACGCCGACGCGGCGCTCGCCGGCTTCATGCGCTTTCCGCGCTGGATGTGGCGCAACACCGCGGTGCGCGACTGGATCGAGCGGCTGCGAACGCACAACCTCGGCCGCCCGGCCGGCGTGCGACGCGTCGGCTTCTTCGGACTCGACCTGTACAGCCTGCAGGCCTCGATGCAGGCGGTGGTCGCCTTCCTCGAGGGCGTCGATCCGGCGGCAGCGGCCGACGCGCGGCACCGCTATGCCTGCTTCGACGGCTACGTGGCGCAGCCGCAGCGCTACGGCGCGGCCACGCACTTCGGGCTGGCGCGCGACTGTGCGCGCGAGGCGGCGCAGCAGCTGCAGTCGCTGTTCGGCAAGGCGGCGGCGCGGCTCGCCGATGCCGGCGCGGATGCCGGCGACGAACTCTTCTACGCGCAGCAGAACGCCCGCGTCGTGAAGAACGCGGAAGCCTACTACCGCACCATGTTCGACGGCCGCACCGACTCGTGGAACCTGCGCGACACGCACATGACCGAGACGCTCGAGCTGCTGCGCGCGCACCTGTCGCAGCGGCTCGGCCGGCCCGCGAAGATCGTCGTCTGGGCGCACAACTCGCACATCGGCGACGCCCGTGCCACCGAGCCGGCCGAGCGCGGCCAGCTCAACCTCGGCCAGCTGGTGCGCGAGCGCGACGCCAGGGACGAGACCGACCTTCCCTACCTGCTCGGCTTCACCACCCACACCGGCGCGGTGGCCGCGGCGTCCGACTGGGACGAGCCGGTCGAGCGCAAGGCGGTGCTGCGCTCGCGCGAGGACAGCGTCGAGCAGCTGCTGCACGGCAGCGGTCTCGGCAACTTCTTCCTGCCGCTCGAGGGCGAGGCGGCACGCGCGCTGGACAGGCCGCGGCTCGAGCGTGCCATCGGCGTGATCTACCGGCCCGACAGCGAGCGGCTGTCGCACTACTTCCGCGCCGCGCTGGCAGACCAGTTCGACGGCGTGATCCACGTCGACGAGACACACGCGGTGACGCCGCTCGACCCGTCGAACCTGTGGCAGGACCGCAGCGAGCCGGAGCTGGCGCCGACCGGGATGTAGTCAGATCACGACCGGCTCGGGCTCGAGCCGGATGCCGAAGCGGCCGTAGACGCTTTCCTGGATCGCGCGCGCCAGCGTCACGACCTCGCCGCCGGTGGCGGCGCCGCTGCGGTTGACGAGCACCAGCGAGTGCTTGTCGTAGACGCCGGCGCCGCCGATCGCCTTGCCCTTCCAGCCGCAGGCGTCGATCAGCCAGCCGGCGGCCAGCTTGACGCTGCCGTCGGGCAGCGGGTAGTGCACGATCTCGGGGTCGCGGCCGATGATGTCGCGGCACTGCTCGGCGCTGACCAGCGGGTTCTTGAAGAAGCTGCCGACGTTGCCGATGCGCGCCGGGTCGGGCAGCTTGGCCGAGCGGATCGCGCACACCCAGTCGAAGATGTCGCGGGCCGACGGATGCGTGCAGCCCGTCTCGGCCATCCTGCGCTCCAGGTCGAGGTAGCCGAGCACCGGCCGCCACGGCCGCGGCAGCTTGAGGCGCACGCGCGTGATCACGCTCTTTCCGGCCAGCGCGTGCTTGAACACGCTGTCGCGATAGCCGAAGTGGCACATCGCCGGACTCAACGTCACCGTGCGGCCGGTGACGAGGTCGACGACGTCGAGCGACTCGAAGCGCTCGGCCAGTTCGACGCCGTAGGCGCCGATGTTCTGCACCGGCGCCGCGCCGACCGTGCCCGGGATCAGCGCCAGGTTCTCCAGCCCGGGCAGCCCCTGCTCGATCGTCCAGGCGACGAGCTCGTGCCAGTTCTCGCCCGCACCGGCCTCGACGACGACGGCGTCGGCGCGCTCGGCGACCACGCGCCGCCCCGCCACCTCGACCTTGACGACGACCGCGCTCACGTCCTTGGTCAGCACGACGTTGCTGCCGCCGCCGAGGATGAACTTGGGCGCCAGGCCGAGCTCGGGGTGGTCGACGATGCGGCGCACGTCGGCCTCGCCGGCCACCCGCACCAGGCGGTCGGCCACGGCGGGCAAGCCGAACGTGTTGAGGCTTCGCAGGCTCACGCCCCGCTCGATTCGCATGTGAGAATTTTCGCCGATCCTCCTCGCCGCGAAGCGCGTAAAGTCACCTTCCCATGCCGAGTTTCGATGCCGTCGTCGAACCCGACCTGGTCGAGGTGCGCAACGCCTGCGACCAGGCCGCCAAGGAGATCGGCACGCGCTTCGACTTCAAGGGCTCGAGCGCGAAGGTCGAGCTGTCGGAGAAGGGCGCGAAGGAGCGCGAAATCACGCTGTACGCCGACAGCGACTTCCAGGTCGGCCAGGTGCGCGAGGTGCTGCTCGCCAAGTGCGCCAAGCGCGGCGTCGACCCGCGCTTCCTCGCGCTCGACGCGAAGATCGAGAAGATCGGCGGCGACAAGGTCAGGCAGGTCATCGCCGTAAAGAGCGGCATCCCGGCCGACGCGGCGAAGAAGATGCAGACGCTCGTCAAGCAGAGCAAGCTCAAAGTGCAGGCGGCGATCCAGGGCGACGCGGTGCGCATCTCCGGCGCCAAGCGCGACGACCTGCAGGCGGCGATCGCGCTGCTCAGGAAGGACGTCGCCGAGCTGCCGCTGGCGTTCCAGAACTTCCGCGAGTGAAGACGACGCTGCGCGCCGCCGTCCTCGCGCTCGCCGTCGGGCTGGCCGCCGGCACGGCGCTGGCGCAGGTCGCGGCGAGTTCGCCCGCGGCCAAGCGGCGCGTCGGCTTTGCCGGCAGCATGGGCGAGCGCGCCGTGCTCGTCATCGACGGCCGCGTGCGCACGCTGGTGCCCGGCGCCGCCGAGCACGGCGTGAAGTACCTCGGGCTGGCCGGCGGCGAGGCACAGGTCGAGGTCGACGGGCAGCGCGCCTCGCTGCGCCTGGGCGCCGCGCCGCTGGCGGTGGCGCCCTCCGACGAGCCGCCGGGCGGCACGCAGATCGTGCTCACCGCCGGACTGGGCGGCCACTTCACGACCAGCGGCACCATCAACGGCCGGCCGGCCGAGTTCCTGGTCGACACCGGCGCGACCGCGGTGTCGCTGAGCCAGGGCGAGGCCGACCGCCTCGGCCTGGCGTGGCGCAACAGCGTGCGGCGCGGCCTGACGCAGACCGCCAACGGCCCGGTGCCGGTCAACTTCGTGACGCTGAACTCGGTGCGCGTGGGCGACGTCGAGGTCTACAACGTCGGGGCCGTCGTCGTCCCCGCGCCGATGGACCACGTGCTGCTCGGCAACAGCTTCCTGACGCGCTTCCAGATGAAGCGCGTCAACGACACGCTGACGCTCGAGAAGCGGCCCTGACGGTCATCCCGCGAAGCCGTCATCCCTGCGCAGGCGGGGACCATCTCTCGCCGGCGGGCGCGCTGCCGCATAGCAGCCGAACGCCGCCACCGCGACCGCCGCCAGAGCGACCAGTACGGCGCGGTAGCCGCCCAGCCACTGCAGCAGCCCGGCGGCGGCGATCGGGGCGGCAGCCAGCGCCAGCAGGCCGATCGCCGCCATCAGCCCGCTGATGCGGCCGACGTGGCCGCGGCCCCAGTAGGCCGGCACGATGGTGCCGCGCACGATGGTGACCAGCCCGTTGACCGCACCGAACAGCAGCGCGAAGGCGAGGAAGGCCGCGGTCGCGTGTGCGACAGCGAGCACCAGCAGCGCGACCGGCATGAACCCCAGCACGAAGAAGCCGAGCCGGCGCGGGCCGACGTGCCGGCCGAGCGTGAAGTGCAGCAGCCGGCCGAGCACCTGCGCCGGCCCGATCCAGACCACGATCGCGACCGCCTCGGCCTGCGTCAGGCCGAGCGCGGCGAGTGCCGACATCAGGTGCGCCCACAGCGCCGCGGCGCAGAACGCGTAGAGCGCGAAGGCGGCGACGAGCAGCCAGAAGCGGCGCTGGCGCAGCGCTTCGCCGAGCGGGGTGTCGGCGGCCGGCGCAGCGACGCTCTGCCGCGCCGCCTCGGGCTCGGCGCCGAACGCCGGCCCGGCCAGCGCCCATGCATGCAGCGGGGCGATCAGCGCGATCAGCAGCGCGCCGATCGCCGCCAGCGCCGCGCGCCAGTCGAGGGCGGCAACCAGCCACAGCACGGCCGGGAACGACAGCGTGCTGGCGAAGCCGGCGACCAGCGTCAGCGCGGTGATGCCGCGCGCGTAGTGCCGCGGGTAGCGCTTGGTGAGCACGGCGAATGCCGGGTCGTACAGCGTCATCGCCATCGACGCGCCGAGCACGAGCCAGACGGCGTACAGCGCCGGCAGGCTGTGCACGCGCGACCAGGCGAGGAAACCGGCACCGGCCAGCAGCGCGCCGAGCGTCAGCACCCAGCGGCCGTGGCCACGGTCGATCGCCGCGCCGACGGCGTAGCTCGCCAGTCCCCAGGCCGTCAGGCCGGCGCTGAACGCGCCCATCAGCTCGGGCTTGCTCCAGCCGGTGCTCGCCTGCATCGGCAGCACGAACGAGGTGAAGCCGTAGTAGAGCGCCGCCCAGCAGACGATCTGGCCGACGGCCAGCGCCGCCACCGTGGCGGCGGGCGAGCGCACCGCGCGCGCGGCTGTCGCATCGGGCGGAGACAGGGGACTCATCGCGGCGCATTATTCAGGCAGCCCCTGCGCTGTCGCCCGTGGGACAGGGCAAAATCGCACGACCGTGCTAAAAACGCGGACCTCGCCGGAGAACCGATCGATGGACCTCAACTTCACCGCGGAAGAACAGGCCTTCCGCGCCGAGATACGCGACTGGGTCGCGAAGAACCTGCCCAAGGACATCAGCCACAAGGTGCACAACGCACTGCGGCTGTCGCGCGACGATCTGCAGCGCTGGGCGAAGATCCTGGGCAAGCAGGGATGGCACGGCTGGGCCTGGCCGAAGCAGTTCGGCGGGCCGGGCTGGAACGCGATCCAGCGCCACCTGTTCGAGGAGGAGTGCGCGCTGGCCGGCGCGCCGCGCGTGATCCCGTTCGGCCCGGTGATGGTCGCGCCGGTGATCATGGCGTTCGGCTCGCCCGAGCAGCAGAAGAAGCATCTGCCCGGCATCATGAGCGGCGAGGTGTGGTGGAGCCAGGGCTACAGCGAGCCGGGCTCGGGCTCCGACCTCGCCTCGCTGAAGACGCGCGCGGAACGCCGCGGCGACAAGTACGTCGTCA
>JBLMVT010000400.1:0-5116 GCA_050256835.1 Betaproteobacteria bacterium
CACGACGCGCGCGCTGGTGCGCCTCGCCACGCCGCTCGCCTTCCCGCACGACGCGGGCGCGCCGGCGACGAACGTCGGCCTCACCTTCGCCGCGCTCGGCAGCCTGGCGCGCGAGGCGCAGCGCGGCGACCGCGTGCTCTTCGCGACGACGCTCAACCAGGTCGCCACGGACGACGTGCTGCGCATCAACGGCGGACCCGCCGGTCCCGAGCTGCGCTTCGTGCGCCGCTTCCCGACCTACGCCGGCGCAACGTTCACGCATGCGCCCGCCTTCGCGAGCGACGGCACGTTCGCCCTGCCGCCGATCGCGCGCGTCGCGCAGCTGCAGCTCTTCGTCGCGCACGCCGGCCAGCACGCGCACGACCCGATCGACCTCGTGCCCGATTACCGCAGCGACACGACGCTGCAGATCCTGTTCAAGCCCTGAGGAGAGTAGCGATGCCCGAATATCTCGCCCCCGCGGTGTACGTCGAGGAAGTCGACACCGGCTCGAAGCCGATCGAGGGTGTCAGCACGAGCACCACCGGCCTGATCGGCGTCGCCGAGCGCGGGCCGGCCAACGTGCCGATCCTCGTCACGAGCAACGGCGAGTACCAGCGCTGGTTCGGCGGCCTGCTCAACGAGGAGCTGTACGGCGAGCACCGCTTCCTGCCGCACGCCGTCGAGGGTTTCTTCACCAACGGCGGAAAGCGCGTATACGTGACGCGCATCCTCGCGACCGGCGTGGCGGACGTCGCCAGCACGTTCGTCTTCGACTCGACGGCGCCCGCCCCGGCCACCACGGCGCTGCTTCGCCCGATCACCACCGCCGCGCCGGCGAGCGCCACCCTGGTCGACCTCGCCGGCCTCGGCGTGACCACGCCGCCCACCTGGGTGCAGATCGGCGCCGGAGCCGAGGTCGAATTCGCGAAGATCTCCGCGGTCGCCGCGGCGGCGGCCGACACCGACGTCAAGCTCGACCGCGCCTTCAACCTGCCGCACGCCGCGGGCGACGCGGTGGCGCGCCAGGCGGCGCCCAACTTCGACAACGCCACGACGCTCGACGGCGCCGTGCCGGCCGGCCAGACCTGGATCAAGGTCGCCGCGGTGGGCGCGATCGCCGCCAGCCAGTTCATCGAGATCCGCACCAACACGCTCGGCAGCGCCGACGCCGAGATCGTGCAGGTCAAGCAGGTCGACGGGCCGGGCAAGACCTTCCAGCTCTTCGCGCCGGTCCTCGTGGCGCGCGCGAACGGCGTCGAGGTGCGGCGCATCGACCCCGCCGTCGCGTGGACGAACGCCACCACCGTGCCGCTGAACCTGGATGCCGCGGCCGGCGACAGCGTGCTCAACGTGCCGCCGGCCGACCGCGTGAACTACGGCACCGCCGGAGAGCTGGTGCGGGTCGGCGCCGGCCCGAGCGCCGAGATCCGGCGCATCAGCGCCATCACGCGCGTGCCGCTCAAGTCGCCGCTCGGCCGCGACTACCCGCAGGGAACGATGATGGAGATCGTCACCGAGACGCCGGTCGCCGGACCGGCGCGCAAGCTCTCGCGCGCGGTGGACGGCGGCAGCACGTCGATCGCGCTCGACAACCGGACCGGCCTCAACGAAGGCGACGTGGTGCGCATCGGCCTCGCGGCCGACGCGGCCGTCGAATACGCGCGCCTCAAGACGCTGCCGAGCCGCGGCGTCGCCCCGAACGACGCCGGCCTCGCCATCCTGGAAGCGCCGCTCGCCAACCACCACGACAACCTCGTCGGCGTCGAAGCGCAGACCTTCACGCGAGCGGCGCCCGGTCTCGCCTCGCTGGTGGTCGGCGCGGCGAAGAACGACACGAGCGTCGTCGCGAGCGGCGCGCTCGCGGGCCTCACCAACGCGTCGATCCTGCGCCTGCTGCCCGCCGGCGGATCGCCGACCGTGCACAAGGTCGCCGGCGCCGCTTCGGCGCCGCTCGCGCCCAAGGTCGTCACGCTCGATCCGCCGCTTGCCAAGCCGCATGCGGCGAGCACGCTGGTCCAGTCCACCGTGCCGCTCTTCGAGGTGTGCGCGCTCGACGCCGGGCAATGGGGCAACCGTTTGCGCGTCGCGGTGCGCGAGCCGGAGCGCGCCGCGGTGGACAGCAAGGTGCGCTCGCCGGCCGCGGTGGGAACGCCCGACACGACGCACCTGCGCCTGGAGTCCGCGAACGGCATCGAGGTCGGCAGCGTGCTGCAGAAATGGGACCCGGCGACCAACGACTTCACCGGGCCGGCGTTCAAGGTGACCGCGGTCGACCGGCTGAACGGCTTCCTGCTGACGCTCGACCAGGCGGTGGCGCTCGCCCCCGGCGATGCGGTCCGCTCGCGCGAGTTCGACCTCCTCGTCTACCTGCTGCGCCAGCCGGACAAGGCGAACCCCGGCCGCGACAGCACCGTCATCGACTCGGAGGCCTTCCCGGCGCTGACGCTCGACTGGCGGCACAGCCGCTACCTGCACCGCGTCGTGGGCACGACCTGGGACATCCAGGGCGGCGCGGCGCTCGACGACGACGGCAACGACCTGCGGCGCGAAGACCGGCGCAGCATGGGCGAATCCAACCTGGTGCGCGCGCGGGACGTCGCGCTCGACCAGCCGAGCGCCGCGCAGGTGAAGGCGATGCGCGAAAGCGTGCGCATCGGCCCGCGCTTCGATCTCGAGACGCTGCCCGACGGCCGCACCCGGCCGACGCGCTATACCCTCGCCGGCGGCGACGACCAGCTCTCCTCGGTCGACGACGACACCTACATCGGCCTCGACAACACCGACCCGGAGCGCCGCACCGGCCTCTATACGCTGCGCAACGTCGAGGAGATCAGCATCGTCGGCGCGCCGGGACGCACCAGCCCGAAGATGCAGAACGAGCTGATCTCGCACTGCGAGCTGATGCGCTACCGCTTCGCCGTGCTCGACGGCAACCCGCCGCCGAACGATTCGATGGCGAGCATCCAGGCGCAGCGCCAGCAGTTCGACACCAAGTACGCGGCGCTCTACCACCCCTGGCTGGTGATTCCGGATCCGTACCCGCCGAGCGCCGGCACGCTGCCCGACTATCCCATCCCGCCCTCGGGCCACATGCTCGGCGTCTACGCCCGCACCGACATCGAGCGCGGCGTGCACAAGGCGCCGGCGAACGAGGTGGTGCGCGGCGTGACCGGGCTGCAGCGGCTGCTCAACAAGGAGCAGCAGGACATCCTCAACCCCTACCCGGTCAACATCAACGTGATCCGCGACTTCCGGCCGAACAACCGGGGCATCCGCGTCTACGGCGGCCGCGTCATCACCAGCGACTCGGACTGGAAGTACGTCAACGTGCGGCGCCTGCTCATCTTCATCGAGGCGAGCATCGACCGCGGCCTGCAGTGGGTGGTGTTCGAGCCGAACGCCGAGCCGCTCTGGGCGCGCGTGCGCCGCTCGATCGCGAACTTCCTCACCCTCGTCTGGCGCAACGGCGCGCTCGAGGGCACCAAGGTGGAAGAGGCGTTCTTCGTCAAGTGCGACCGCACCACCATGACGCAGACGGATATCGACCAGGGCAGGCTGATAGTTCTGGTCGGGGTTGCGCCGGTCAAGCCTGCCGAGTTCGTCATCGTGCGCATCGGTCTGTGGACCGCGCACGCCGAAGACTGAGCCGCGCTAACGATCCCAGGAGCGATCCATGGCAACCGATCAACGCAACGATCCCTACCGCGCCTACAACTTCGTGCTCGAGATCGACAGCCTGGCGAAGGGCGCCTTCTCCGAGGTCGGCGGCCTCACCGCGGAGGGCGACGCGGTCGACTACCGCGAAGGCTCGGACCTGCAGCAGAACGTGCGCAAGCTGGTCGGCCTGCGCAAGTACGCGAACCTCACGCTCAAGCGCGGCTACACCCAGGACAAGGCGCTGTGGCAGTGGTACACGAACATCATGAACGGCGTCGCCGATCGCCGCAACGTGACGATCGTGCTGATGAACGAGGCGCGCCAGCCGGTGCTGCGCTGGCACGCCGAGAACGCCTGGATCAACAAGATCGAGGGCCCGGCGTTCAAGGCGTCGAGCAACGACGTGGCGATGGAGTCGCTCGAGCTGGTCCACGAAGGGCTCACCTTAGAGACCTGAGCCGAAACGCCACTTCATGCGCGTCTTCGAGACCCCGGGCGTCTACTTCGAGCAGGCGGACGCCAACCCGGGCGGCGTCGCGGCGCTGCGCACCGACGTCGCCGGCTTCGTCGGCATCGCCGAGCGCGGGCCGCTGCACCTCGCCGTGCCGGTCGAGTCGTACCGCCAGTTCGCCGCGTGGTTCGGCGAGCCGATCGAGTCCGGCTACCTGGCCTACAGCGCGCGCGCCTTCTTCGAGAACGGCGGCCGGCGGATGTGGGTGGTTCGTATCGCCTCGCCGGCCGCGGCCACGGCGTCTCTGACGATCTTCAATGGAATTCAGCCTGTGTGGCGCATCGAAGCCTCGAGTCCCGGCGTGTGGGGGAACGATCTCGCGCTGCGGCTGCGCGAGACGCGCCGCGCGCAGGCGCAGGCGCTCCTCGCGGCATTCGACCCGCGCCGCGTGCGGGTCGACTCGCTGGCCGGCTTCGAGCGGCATTCGCTGGTCGAGCTGCGCCAGGGCGCGCTCGGCCGGCTCGCCGTGGTGGCCGAGCTCGACCCCGGGCGAAGCGCGCTGCGGCTCGACCGCGACGTCGCCGGGCTCGATGCCGCGCTGCCGGCGCGCATCGAGACCCTGCTCTACAGCATCGAGGTGTACGACGCGGGAACGCGCATCGCGCTGTTCGCGGATCTTTCGCTGGTGCCCGAGCACCCGCGCTACGCGCCGGCGCTGCTCGCCCAGCCGTGGCAGGTCATCGACCGCCGCGATCCCGATGCCGAGCCGCCCGGCGCGTCCAGCTTCGCGGCGCTCGGCTATTTCCGCACCGCCGGCGATCGCCTCGGCGAGGCGCCGCCGCCGGTCGTCGTGCGCGAGCTGCGCTCGGCCGGCGAGAGAAATGCGCTCCTGCGGCCCGTGCAAGCGGGATTGCCCGAAATGCAGAACCTTGCGGGCGGCGCCGACGGCCTGGCGGCGCTTTCGGTGCCGGACTTCATCGGCGAGGACGTCTCGCCGCTCGCGAGCGACGCGGCGCAGGCGGCCGG
>JBLMVT010000401.1:0-7471 GCA_050256835.1 Betaproteobacteria bacterium
GCAGCAGCTCGCGGCTGACGTTGAGCGGCAGGTCGGCCGAGTCGATCACGCCCTTGACGAAGCGCAGGTACACCGGCATCAGCGCCTCGGCGTCGTCCATGATGAAGACGCGCTTGACGTACAGCTTCACCCCGCCGCGCTTGTCGCGGTTCCATAGGTCGAACGGCGCCTTCGCCGGCACGTACAGAAGCTGCGTGTACTCGGTGCGGCCCTCGACCCGGTTGTGTGTGTAGGCCAGCGGCGTCTCGGCGTCGTGGCTGATCTGCTTGTAGAACTCCTGATACTGGGCATCGGTGATCTCGCTCTTGGGACGCGTCCACAGCGCGGCGGCCTTGTTCACCGTCTCCCATTCGTCGGTGGACATGTACTCGTTCTTCTCCTGATCCCACTGCTCCTTCTTCATCAGGATCGGCAGCGAGATGTGGTCCGAGTACTTGGCGATGATCGACTTCAGCCGCCAGGTCTTGAGGAACTCGTCCTCGCCCTCGCGCAGGTGCAGGATGACGTCGGTGCCGCGCCTTTCGCGCGTGACGGGCTCGACCTCGAAGTCGCCCGCGCCCTCGCTCGTCCAGCGCACGCCTTCCTCGGGCTTCAGGCCGGCGCGCCGCGACTCGACGGTGATGCGGTCGGCGACGATGAAGCCCGAGTAGAAGCCGACGCCGAACTGGCCGATCAGCTGCGCGTCCTTCTGCTGGTCACCCTGCAGCCGGCCGAGGAACTCGCGCGTCCCGCTCTTGGCGATCGTGCCGAGATGGGACACGGCCTCCTCGGCGCTCATGCCGATGCCGTTGTCGCTGATGGTGATCGTGTGCGCGTTCGGGTCGAAGGTGACACGCACGTCGAGGTTCGGCTGATCCTCGTACAGCGAGGGTGCGTCGAGCGCCTCGTAGCGCAGCTTGTCGCACGCGTCCGAGGCGTTCGAGATCAGCTCGCGCAGGAAGATCTCCTTGTTCGAATAGAGCGAGTGGGTGACGAGGTGCAGGATCTGCCTGACCTCGGCCTGGAAGGAAAGGGTCTGCTTGTCCATGGGATTTCGGGTCTGAGTCGTCCGGCGAACACGCCGGCCGCTGGCGAAGTCGGGGCGGGTCGCGGGGATTTCAAGGGTGGGACGCGCCCGGCCGACCATGTAGGCTACGCCCTTTCTTCGGCGAGCCACCCCCCGCGACATGCCCTCCTGGTCCCTCGAAGGCCTGCACAACGCCGACCCGCTGCTCGGGCTGGCGATCGTCATGCTGGTCGGCGTGGTGGCGGCCGACGTGCTCTACCGCACCACCCGGCTGCCGCGCGTCACCGGGCTGATGCTGGTCGGCGCGCTGGCCAGCCCGCTGGCGCTGCACGCCGGCGTGAACGCGCAGCTCGACCCCTGGAAGCCGCTGCTCGACCTGGCGATCGGCGTGCTGGTGTTCGAGCTGGGCAGCCGCATCCGGCCGCGCTGGCTGCTCGACAACCCCTGGCTGGCGGCCGCCGACGTGCTCGAGGGACTGCTGTCGGGCGCGGCCGTCGTCGCCGCGCTGGCCTGGTTCGGCGCCTCGCCACGCGCGTCGACGCTGGCCGGCGCGGTGGCGATGTCGACCTCACCGGTGGTCATCATGGCGATGGTCAACGAGCTGAAGCCGCGTGGCCAGGTCGCCGAGCGGCTGCTGCTGGCGACCGCGCTGAACAGTGCGCTGGCGGTGCTGCTGCTCAAGGGCTGGCGCGTGGTCACGGCTTTCGGCTGGCCCTCGCCGGGCAACGAATGGCTGTCGGCCGGTGCCGGCGCGGTGTACATGGTCTGCGGCTCGTTCCTGCTCGGCGTGGCCGCAGGCTGGGCACTGCACCGGCTCGCGCGCGGCATCCGAGCGCCGGCCGGAACGACCTCTGTGCTGCAGATCGCGCTCGTCATCGTCGCTTCGCTGCTGGCGGTGCAGTGGAAGCTGTCGCCGCTGCTCGCGCTGCTGGTCGCGGGCGTGATGGCACGCTCGCTGATGGGCCACCGGCTGACCGTCGAGCCGCACATGGGCTCGGCCGGCGCCGTGCTGACCGTGCTGCTGTTCATCAGCCTGGGGCTGCTGTCGACCTTCGGCGGCCTGATGGCGCTGTGGCCCTGGGTGCTGGTGATCGTCGTCGCGCGCTTCGCCGGCAAGGCGGTCGCGGTGCTGGCGACGGCGCGCTTCAGCGGGCTCAGCCTGCGCCAGGCTTTGGCGCTGACGCTCGGCCTGCAGCCGATGTCGAGCCTGGCCGTGCTGCTCGCCGCCGACACCTTCGGCTGGCCGTCGCAGCTGCCCGGCGTCGAGGCGACGATGCTGCAGTCGCTGCTGCTGGCCACCGCGCTGATGCAGCTCGTCGGCCCGCTGCTGACGCAGGCGGCATTGCGCCACGTGGTGCGCGAGAGCGAGGACGCGCACGCCCTCGCGACCGCCTGAAGAAAGGCAATCACACCGATGGCGCTCGCTCCCTTCACCGTCTCCGAGCCGCTGACGCTGGGCGTCGAGCTGGAACTGCAGATCGTCAGCACCAACGACTTCGACCTCGCCCCGCAGGCCGAGGACCTGCTGCGCGTCACTGCCAGGCACAGCGGCGCCTGGGACATCAAGCCCGAGATCACGCGCAGCATGATCGAGATCGGCACCTCGATCCAGCGCGAGCACGCGCCGCTGCTGGCCGAGCTGATCGACATGCGCGACCAGGTCGCGGCCGCCGCGCGCAAGCTCAACATCGCCATCGCCGGCGGCGGCACGCACGCCTTCCAGCACTGGAGCGAGCAACGCATCTACCCGGGCGACCGCTTCCACTACCTGTCCGAGCTCTACGGCTACCTGGCCAAGCAGTTCACCGTGTTCGGCCAGCACGTGCACGTGGGCTGCGAGGACGGCGATCGCGCGTTGTGGCTGCTGCACGCGCTGTCGCGCTACGTGCCGCACTTCATCGCGCTGTCGGCGGCCTCGCCCTTCGTGCAGGGCCACGACACCGGCTTCGACTCGGCGCGGCTCAACTCGGTGTTCGCCTTCCCGCTGTCGGGCCGCGCGCCCTTCGTGCACACCTGGGACGAGTTCGGCGCCTTCTTCGACAAGATGACCTCGACCGGCGTGGTGCAGTCGATGAAGGACTTCTACTGGGACATCCGGCCCAAGCCCGAGTACGGCACGATCGAGCTGCGCGTGTGCGACACGCCGCTCACCGTCGCCAAGGCCGCGGCGCTGGCCTGCTACCTGCAGGCGATCTGCCGCTACCTGCGCGAGGAGCGGCCTTTCGAGCCGACCGAGGACGACTACCTCGTCTACACCTTCAACCGCTTCCAGGCCTGCCGCTTCGGCCTCGACGGCGACCTGGTCGACCCGAAGACCAAGCAGCGCCACAAGATCCGTGACGACATCATCCGCACGCTGGCGCGCGTCGACGCGCATGCGCTCGACCTGCGCGCGCTGGCCGCGACCAACCTGATCCGCGACTCGCTGTTCGAGGGCAACGACGCGGCCTGGCTGCGCGCTCAGGCGCTGCCCGGGCTGGCGCTATCGGCGGTCGGCGAGCAGGCGGTGCAGCGCTGGCTGGCGTGAACCACCCCCGAAGCGCCTTCGGCGCCTCCCCCTCGAGGGGGCGCCACCCGCGGACCGGCAGAGCCGGATCCGCGGTGGCTGCTGGGCTGTATCGGTTCATGCGTCGAGCACGGTGCTCGAGCGCAGCCGGTACTTGAAGTGAGGCGGTCCGCGCGGCTGGCGCTTGCGCTGCTCGCGGCGCTGGCGACGACGCTCGCGCTCCCCGCGCCGGCCGGCGACACGCTGCGCATCGGCTCCAAGCGCTTCACCGAGTCGTACATCCTCGCGGAACTGCTTGCGCAGGCGGCGGCGCCGCAGGCGAAGACCGAGGTGCTGTCCGGGCTCGGCAACACGGCGATCGTCTATGCGGCGCTGCGCGCCGGCCGTATCGACCTGTACCCCGAGTACACCGGCACGATCGACCTCGAGATCCTGAAGAACCCGCGGCCGACCTCGATCGACGCGCTGCGCGCGCAGCTCGCCCCGCTCGGGCTGGGCATCGCGATCCCGCTCGGCTTCAACGACGGCTACGCGATCGCGATGCGCGCGGCCGAGGCGCAGCGCCTGGGCATCCGCTCGCTCGGCGACCTCGCGCGGCATCCCGAACTGAAGCTCGGGCTGTCCAACGAATTCCTCGGCCGCAGCGACGGCTGGGCCGGGCTGGCGGCGCGCTACGGCCTGAGGAACAAGCCGGTCGGCCTCGACCACGGGCTGGCCTACGGCGCGCTCGCACAGGGCCAGGTCGACGCGATCGACATCTACACCACCGACGCCAAGATCGGCGAACTCGGGCTCGCCGTGCTCGACGACGACCGGCGCTACTTCCCGCGCTACGACGCCGTCGTGCTGTACCGGCTCGACGTGCCGCAGCGCTTTCCGGCGGCGTGGCGCGATCTGCAGTCGCTCGAGGGGCGCATCGACGAGCACCGCATGATCGCGATGAACGCGCGCGCCGAACTGCAGGGCGTGCCATTCGCCGCCATCGCGCGCGACGCGCTCGCGGCGCTGCGCGCCGGCGGCGCAGCGCCGAAGCCGGACGATGCCCGGCGCGGCTTCGCCGCCAAGCTGCTCGGCCCCGATCTCGGCCGGCTGACGCGCCAGCACCTGCTGCTGGTCGTCGTCTCGGTCGGCCTGGCGTGCCTGATCGGCATCCCGCTGGCCGTCGCCGTCGCCGGGCGGTCGGCGTGGCGCGCGGCGGCGATCGGCGCGACCGGCGTGTTGCAGACCGTGCCGTCGCTGGCGCTGCTGGCGATCCTCATCAGCGCGCTCGGCGTGATCGGCACATTGCCCGCGCTGATCGCGCTGACGCTGTACGCGCTGCTGCCGATCGTGCGCAACACCTGCACCGGGCTGGCCGAGGTGCCGGCAGGGCTGAAGGCGGCGGCGCGCGCGCTCGGCCTGTCGCGGCGCGACACGCTGTTGAACATCGAGCTGCCGCTGGCGCTGCCCACCATCGCCGCCGGCGTGCGCACGGCGACCGTGATCTGCGTCGGCACCGCGACGATCGCCGCGTTCATCGGCGCCGGCGGCTACGGCGAGCGCATCGTCACCGGGCTAGCGCTCAACGACGACGCGCTGCTGCTCGCCGGCGCGCTGCCCGCGGCGCTGCTCGCGCTGGCCTGCGAGGGCGCGTTCGCGCTGCTCGAGCGCAGGCTGCGCCGGCCGAGCGACGCCTGAGCGTCGCCGAGAGATCCGACTTCCGGCGCCTTCAGCGCCGCACGAGCACGATGCCGTCCTTGGCGGGCAAGGTCAGCGTCCTGACCGACGCCCCGCTGTTCGTCACGGGATCCTGCGTCGCGAGCAGCCGGCGCCACCCCGCGCCCACCTTCACCGTCCGCGCATCCTTCTGCGGATTCACCAGCACGAGCGCGTTCTCGTAGCGGCGGCGGTACACGCCGTTCGACCACTCCTGCAACGTCGCTCGCCCGGTCGGCGCACCCAGCGCGACCTCGTACTCGTCGAACCAGGGCACCGAGCTGTAGCCCACCGCGGCGTCGGTGAACGAGAAGTGGCCGTCACCGAGCAGGCAGGAGGTGAAGGCGTAGCGAAAGAACCGATAGTCGCTCGGGCTGCCACTGACGTTGAAGCCGACCAGCGCCGGCGCGCGCAGGTTGTGCGTCACGTCGAAATAGCGTTGCATCATCGGCAGCCATCCGGCCCAGGTCTCGATCGACCACGACCGGCCCATCTGTGCCTCGAGGAACGCCGCGCCGAGGCGCAGGCGGTATTCGGGCTGCGCGAGGTCGGTGGCGACGTTGCCCATCTGCAGGCGCGTGGGGGCCAGGGCGGCTGCGGTCTGCCATTCGGCGGCATGCCCGCGCCGGTACGCCGCCGCGACGCCGGGATCGGCGCTCGGCCAGTTGGTGCCGTCGAGCTTCCAGTCGGCCGCCTTCACCCGAGAGTTCGCGACCACGTTGTCGAAGTACCAGATGTCGAATTCCGGCACCGGCTGGAAGAGCACGCGATGGTCGCGCTTGGCGAGCCACTGCGGCCAGCGGTCGCCCGCCGCGTCGGCCTTCGTCCACTCCGTCAGGTTGATCTCCCAGGTGCCGTAGGCCGTCGTCCACTGCAGCCTGGCGCCGGTGGACGCGTCGCGCAGCCACCAGTTGGTCGCGTCGAGCTCGACGCTCAGGTCGTGGTCGGACGTGTTCAGCGGGCTGTCCTGCGCCTCGCCGAGCATCGTGTACTGCCCCACCTTCAGCGCGGGGTTGAGGGCCTTCATCGCCTGCACCGCGCGCCGGATCACGCTGCCGTCGGTGTCGCCGCGCCAGCCGCGGTAGAAGCCGAGGATGACCACGTCAAGCCGGGCCAGCTGCGCCTGGTACGCCGGGTCGTCGTAGTTCTTCGCGCCGATGTTCATGCCGAGCAGGCGGGCCGCACCCGGCGGACGGGCGAACGTGCCCCGGACCGGAACGGTCGTCAGTTGCGCCGGGGTTTCGGTCGGGGTCGCGGGGTCGGGGTCGCCGCCACCGCAGGCGGTCAAGAGAGGGCCGGGGCCGGCCAGAAGCGCGATCAGCGCCTGGCGGCGGGAAAACCGGAAGGACGACATGGCCGGCTCCGTACTGCAGGGACAGGCCATGCTGGCCGAGGACGTGCCGCTGCCGGTTGCACAGGCGCAAGGCAAACTCGCACCCTTCGACCGACGGAGCCATTCCATGCGCACCATCAAGCTCGGCCGCACCGGCCTCGAGGTCTCGCGCATCTGCCTCGGCTGCATGAGCTACGGGGTGCCGGAGCGCGGCAACCACCCGTGGACACTCGGCGAGGCCGAGAGCCGGCCGTTCATTCGCCGCGCGCTCGACCTCGGCATCAACTTCTTCGACACCGCCAACGTCTATTCCGACGGCACCAGCGAGGAGATCGTCGGCCGCGCGCTGCTCGACTACGCGCCGCGCGGCGAAGTGGCGATCGCGACCAAGGTGCACGGCCGCATGCACAAGGGACCGAACGGCGCGGGCCTGTCGCGCAAGGCGATCCTGGCCGAGATCGACGCCAGCCTGCGCCGCCTGGGCACCGACCACGTCGACCTCTACCAGATCCACCGCTGGGACCCGGCCACGCCGATCGAGGAAACGCTGGAGGCTCTGCACGACGTCGTCAAGGCCGGCAAGGCGCGCTATCTCGGCGCCTCGTCGATGCACGCCTGGCAGTTCGCGCGCTCGCTGTACCTGGCCGAGCGCCACGGCTGGACGCGCTTCGTCAGCATGCAGAACCACTACAACCTGCTGTACCGCGAGGAGGAGCGCGAGATGCTGCAGCTGTGCCGCGCCGAAGGCGTCGGCGTGATCCCGTGGAGCCCGCTGGCGCGCGGGCGACTCACGCGCGAGTCCGACGCAACGAGCGCGCGCGCCCAGACCGATGCCTACGGCCGCACGCTGTATGCGCCGAGCGCCGCGGCCGACCGCGCGGTGATCGATGCCGTGGGCACCGTCGCCGCGCGCCGCGGCGTGCCGCGCGCG
>JBLMVT010000402.1:0-4695 GCA_050256835.1 Betaproteobacteria bacterium
ACGCGCAGCGCGCAGCGCCGCGCCGCGCGGCCGGTGGTGCCGGCATGCTCGACGGCCTCGTCGGCGTGCAGGCAGGCGGCGATCGGCGCGGTCTCGGTCGCGCCCCACACCGGCGCCAGCGGCACACCGCGCGCGTGCACCGCGCGCACCAGGCGCATGGGCACCAGCGTCGAGCCGGTCGTGATCATGCGCAGGCTGGAGAGGTCGGCGCTCGCCCAGCGCGGGTGCGCGAGCAGCGCGTCGAGCTGCGCCGGCACCAGCACGGTGAGCGTGATGCGCTCGCGCTCGATCGCGTCGAGGCAGGCGTCGGGGTCGAACTTCGGGTGCAGCGTGACCGTCGCCCCGGCCTGGAGCGCGGGCAGCGTCTGGATGTTGAGCCCGCCGACGTGGAACAGCGGCAAGGTCGTCAGCACGCGGTCGTCGGCCGCGAGCGCGTGCATGTCGGCGCTGTTGGCGGCGTTGCATTCGAGCGCGCGCTGGCTCAGCAGCACGCCCTTGGGCCGGCCGGTCGAGCCCGAGGTGTGGCACAGCAGCAGCGGCGCCTGCCCGTCGTCGAACACGGTGGCCACCAGCGGGCCGCGCGCGCCGGCGAGGAAGTCGGCCCACGGCGTCCAGCCGGCTGGCGCGCCCGCGCCGAGCGCGATGCGCGCGCATCCAGCCGGCGCCATCGTGGCCTCGGCGAAGGGGGATTCCGCGACCAGCAGCGCCGGCGTGCAGTCGTCGAGGATCGCGCGGTGCTCGGGCGGAGCAAGCCGCCAGTTGAGCGGCACGAACACGGCGCCCAGCCGGGCGCAGGCGAACAGCGTGGCCAGCAGGTCGGCGCTGTTCAGCCCCAGCCAGGCGACGCGCTCGCCGCGCGCGACGCCGCGCGCCGCCAGCGCGCCGGCGATGGCGCCGATGCGCTGCGCCAGCGCGGCGTAGCCGATCGATTCGCCGGCAAAGCGCAGCGCGGTTTGGTCCGGCGTGCGCTGCGCGTGGCGGGTGATCCAGGTCGACAGGTCCATCGCGCGCCTACCTGGCGTCCGTCACCTCGACCACCGCGGCCATCGCGGTGTCACCGGCGGCGCAGCCGGTGAACAGGCCGAAGCCGCCGCCGCGCAGCGCCAGCTCCTCGATCAGCTCGATCAGCGAGCGCGTGCCGGTGGGCGCCTGTGGGTGGCCCCAGACCAGCGAGCAGCCGTAGTTGTTCATGCCGCGCCAGTCGATGCCGGTCGCGCGCGCGAACAGCAAGTCGTTGACGGCGAACGGGTTGTGCGTCTTCACCGCCGCCATCTGCGCGACGCTGCGGCCGGCCTGCGCCAGCGCCTGCTGCGCCGCCGGCAGCGTCGCCTCCGGCATGTGCGCCAGCTCGGCGCGCGCCTGGCCGAAGCCGTGCAGGCGCACCGCGACGGCCTTGTCGGTGGCCAGCTCGCGCGCGCGCTCGCGCGTCGTGACGACGAGGCCGGCATTGCCGTCGGCCGGATGCGTCTGCGCGCCGTAGGTGACCGTGCCGCCGGGCGCGACGGGCTTCAGCGCCGCCAGCCCCTCGGGCGTCGAGCGCGACACGCCCTCGTCGCCTTCGAGCACGAGCGCGGCCTTGCGCGAGCCCGGCACCTCGAAGGGCAGGCTCATGAAACGACGCAGGAAGGCCGAGTCGTCGGCCAGCGCGTCGCGGTACTGCTGCTCGCGGCGCAGCACCACCTCGTGCTGCTCGGCCGTCGTGAAGCCGTGCTTGCGCGCGACGTTCTCCGCCGTGACGAGCATCGAGTGGCCGCCCAGCGGGTCGCAGCCGAAGTTGTCCATCACCCAGTCCTCGGCGCTGCCGGTGCCGCCGGGGCCGCGCGGGTTCGGGTAGTACAGGTGCGGACCGTTGGAGGTGCGGTCGCAGGTGACGACCAGCGCCGTCGTCGCCAGGCCGGCGTCGATCTCCTGCGCGGCGGCGAGCAGCGTGCGCACGCCGGTCGCGCAGGCCTGCATCAGCGTCGGGCCGCCGATGCGCGGCGCGCCGAGCAGGCCGGCCAGCCACGGCAGGCCGTAGAACGAGTGCGGCTGCGGCACCGAGAAGCCGAGCACGCCGTGGTCGAACACAGCCGGGTCGATGCCGCGCCGCGCCAGCTCGCGGCGCGCCACCTCGGCCGCGAACTCGAGGCTGTGCAGGTGCGCGAGGCTGCCCTGCCAGCGCGCGAACGGCGAGCTCCAGTAGGCGCCGTAGGGAATCTCGGCGTGTGTCATCGGCGTCCTTTCGGTTGGCTGGCGGCATCGAGCCCGGTGGCCTCGATGAAGGCGCGACGCGCCTGCAGCAGGTGCTCGTGCAGCGCGGCGGCGGCAGCGTCGCCGTCGCCGGCGGCGAGTGCCGCGGTGATGCGGCGCAGGCCGCGCAGCACGATGGCGCGCACGCTCGCGTCGTCGAGCGTGAGAGCGCGGATGTGCTGCATGTGGTCGGCGTACAGCTCGACCATGCGCACCATGCGCCGGTTCGGCACCAGCGCCAGCCAGGCGGCGCGAAAGCGCACGTTGGCGTCGCGGAAGGCGGCGCTGTCGCCGGCGCGGTGCGCGGCCTGCGCGGCGGCGAGCGCGGCCTCGATCGGCGCGCGCAGCGCACGGTCGCCGGTGCGCGCGGCGACGCGGCGCAGCGCCGCCGGCTCGATCAGGAAGCGCAGCTCGTAGATGTCGTCGACGTCGGCCAGCGTCAGCGCCGGCACGGTGAAGCTGCGGCCGTCGGCGGCGAGCAGCCCTTCGCTGGCCAGCCGCGCCATCGCCTCGCGCACCGGCGTGCGCGACACGCCCAGCCGCGCCGCCAGCGGCACCTCCTGCAGCGGCGCGCCGGCCTCGACGGCGCCGGTGCGCAGGTAGCCGCGCAGGGCGTCGTAGACCTGTTCCGCCAGCGCCGGCGGTCGATCCACCGGCTTCAAAGCACGCTCCATCGGCCACTCCGCGGACGGCGGCCGGCGGGATGCCGGCCATGGCGCGGATACTGTATGCAGTGGACACGGGCGCCGCCCAGCCGCCGGGCTGACGCAGATCAAGCCGCCGTGCAATCGCGTCGCGGCCGGCCGCGGATCAGGGCGGGCGGCTGCGCTCCCGATGGCGCCGCACCCAGCCGCGCTCGACCAGCAGCCAGACGATCGCCCAGGCCGCGCCGAAGGCCCAGCCGGCGAGCACGTCGGTGGCCCAGTGCACGCCGAGCGCGACGCGGCTCAGGCCGACCAGGCCGGCGAGCAGCGCGGCGCAGGCGAGGATGTAGGCGCGCTCGCTCCAGCGGCTGCGCGTGGCGGCGACCAGCGCGCCGAGCGTCAGGAAGACGATCGCCGACACGCTGGCGTGACCGCTCGGGAAGCTCTGCCCGGCGACAACCAGCTCGGCGAATGCGGGGTCGGGGCGCAGGCGACCGAACGCGGCCTTGAACACGATGACCAGCAGCGCGCCGCTGGCGACCGACAGCGCGACGAACGCCGCCGTGGTGCGCGACGAGAAGGCCGCCAGGTAGCCGACCGTGCCGACGCTGAGCACGGCCAGCACGACGGTGCTGCCAAGGCCGCTCAGGTCGCGCATCGCCTCGCCCAGCCACGGATGCGCGAGCCGCAGGGAACGCGCGGCGTCGAGCACGTGCAGGTCGAAGCCGCGCGTGTCGCCTTCGAGCACCTCGCCGGCGAGTTGCGCGAACGCCAGCATCAGCAGCAGCGCGACGAGCCCGACCGCCAGCGCCTTCAGCGGCGAGCGGAAGCGCTCGAGGCGGGCGGGCGACGGCGCGGCGTCCGGCGCGCCGGCGGGCGGCGGCATGCGGCCGTCAGGTCGGCATGCGCGCCGCCGCGGCGGCGTCGAGCGACCCCTCGCCGCGCGCGATCGCGGCGTCGAACATCGCGGCGACGCCCGGCATGACGAACAGCTCGACACCGCCGCGCCGCGCTTCCTCGATCATCAGCCGCACGTCCTTGCGAGCCATCGAGATCTCGAACGAAGGCGTGGTGAACTCGCCCGCCTGGATGCGCGCGGCCCGCGCGGGCAGAAACTGGCCCGGGTTGAACTGTTCGAACAGCGAGAACGCCTCGGCCGTCGGGATGCCGACCGCGTGCGCCAGCCGGTTGACGTCGCCGAGCACGCCCATGATGCCGATCAGCGTCAGGTTGCCGAACAGCTTGAACGCCGCCGCGCGCTCGGGCCGCTCGCCCAGGTAGAGCACGGTGCCGGTCATCTGCTGCAGCGACTGCAGCAGCGCGTCGTGGCGCGACTTCTGGCCCGACACCAGCATCAGCCCCGTGCCTTCGCGCGCGTTCAGCGGGCCCATGAACACCGGCGCATGGACGAAGGTCGTGCCGCGCGCGTCCCAGCGCGCGACGCGCTCGGCCGTCGGCGTGACGGCGGTGGTCGTGTGGTCGACGATCCAGGTCGTACGCCCGATCGCGCCGGCAAGCGGCTCGAGCACGGCGTCGACCGAGGCGTCGTCGGCCAGCGACAGGTGGATGCGCTGCACGCCGGCGATCGCCGCGGCCGCATCGGCGAACACCCGCGCGCCGACCGCCTCCAGCGCACGCGCCTTGGCGGCGCTGCGGTTCCAGACGTTGACCTCGTGACCGTTGGCGCGCAGGCGCTGCACGAAGCCCGAGCCCATCAGGCCGGTGCCGAGGAATGCGATCTTCATGGCGAGACTCTCCGGGTGGCGGGGCGACCGAGTCGCCATGCCCGCGCTGCGTGCGCAGGATACGCGTGCGCCGTTCT
>JBLMVT010000403.1:0-2702 GCA_050256835.1 Betaproteobacteria bacterium
TCGGTGCCGTCGCGCCGCGCCGCCAGGTCGATGCGGCCGCCCTCGTCGGTGAACTTAGCGGCGTTGTTTAGCAGGTTGGCGAACACCTGCGCCAGCCGCACCGGGTCGGCGTCGAGCGCCAGCGGTGCGTCGGGCAGGTCGAGCGTCAGCGTGTGGTGCGCGCGGTCGATCAGCGGCCGGCTCGCCTCGACGGCGCTCTTCAGCACGGTGGCCAGGTCGGTGCGCGTGCGGCGCAGCTCGATCTTGCCGCTGGAGATGCGCGACACCTCCATCAGGTCGTCGACCAGCCGCACCATGTGCTCGACCTGGCGCTCGATCATCTCGTGCACGCGCGCGGCCAGCGCGCGGTCGTCGCCGGCGCGGCGCAGGATGTGCACCGCGTTGCGCAGCGGCGCGAGCGGATTGCGCAGCTCGTGCGCCAGCGTGGCGAGGAACTCGTCCTTGCGGCGGTCGGCTTCGGCCAGCGCCTGCTGCGCGCGCCGCAGGTCGTCGATGTCGGTCGAGGCGCCGATCCACTCGATCACCTTGCCGTCGTCGTCCAGCACGGGCAGCGCCCGGCTCAGCACCCAGCGGTAGTTGCCGTCGGCCTGGCGCAGCCGGCTCTCGCACTCGTAGGGCCGGCCCTCGCGCACCGAGCGCATCCAGGTCTCGCGCACGCGCTCGCGGTCGTCGGGATGCAGCAGCGCGTAGCGGCGGTGGCCGAGCATCTCGTCGCGCGTGCCGGTGAACTCCAGGCCGTAGCGGTTCATGTAGGTGAAGCTGCCCGCGGGGTCGGCGGCGAAGACGATCTGCGGCATCGAGTCGGCCAGCCGTCGGAAGCGCAGCTCGCTGGCGCGCAGCGCCTCGTCGACCCGCTTGCGCTCGGTGATGTCTCGGCCGAACAGCGCGAGCGCGCCGTCGTGCGCGAACGCCTGCATGTCGAACCAGCGCCCGAGCGCGGCGTCGAAGTGCTCGAAGCGAACCGTCGTCTGCTCGCGCATGGCGCGCCGGCATGCCGCCTCGACGCCTTCGCCGAGCCCGGGGAAGGTGGCCCAGAAGTCGGCGCCGAGCAGGCGCTCGCGCGGCGTGCCGTAAAGCCGCTCGGCGGCGCCGTTGGCGTAGGTGATGCACCAGCCGGCGTCGAGCGTGAGAAATGCGTCGGCCATGCTCTCGAGGACGTTGCGGCGTTCGGCGCGCAGCGCTTCCTCGCGGCGCATCGCCTCGCGCCGCGTGCGCGACAGCGCCAGCGTGCCGGCGACGCGGGCGAGCAGCTCGCGCGCCGAGAACGGCTTGGTGAGGTAGTCGTCGGCGCCCGCCGACAGCCCCTCGATGCGCGCCTCGTCGCCGGCACGTGCCGACAGCAGGATCACCGGCAGGGTGGCGGTCTGCGGGTCGGCGCGCAGCGCGGCGAGCAGGCCGTAGCCGTCGAGCCGCGGCATCATCACGTCCGAGAGCACCACGTCGAAGGCGTGCGCGCGGACGGTCGCCAGCGCCTGCTGGCCGTCGCCGACGGCGATCACCTCGTAGGCGTTGCCGAGAAGTCGGCGCAGGTAGGCGCGCATGTCGGCGTTGTCGTCGGCGACCAGCACGCGCGGGCGCTGCGCCGCGCCTGGCGTCGGCAGGTCGAACAGCGGCGTCGGCACCGAGATCGGCTCCAGTTCGCCCAGCCCCGTCTCGCGCAGCCAGCCCTGCGCTTCCTCGACGAACGGATCGACGCCGACCGAGGTCGATTCGAGCGCGCGTTCGCCGCCGAGGCGGTCGGCGCGCAGGTGCGCGCGGCCGAAGGGCAGGCGCACGCTGAACACGCTGCCGCGCCCCGGCACGCTGTCGACGCTCACGGTGCCGCCGTGCAGGCGCACCAACTCCTGCACCAGCGCCAGCCCGATGCCGGTGCCCTCCTGCGTGCGGCCGCGCGCGCCCTCGACGCGGAAGAAACGGTCGAACAGGTGCGGCAGCGCCTCTTCGGGAATGCCGGTGCCGGTGTCGGCGACCTGCAGCCGCGCGGTGTCGCCGTCCTCGCGCAGTGTCACCGCGATGCGACCCTCGAAGGTGAACTTGAAGGCGTTGGCGAGCAGGTTGAGGACGACCTTCTCCCACATCTCGCGGTCGATCCAGACCGGCTCGCGCAGCGGCGCGCAGTCGATCACCAGTGCGAGGCCGGCGCGCTCGACCGCCGAGCGGAACACGCTCGCCAGCTCGGCGGTGACCTGCGCCAGGTCGACCGGTTCGTAGCGTGCCTGCACGCGGCCGGCCTCGATGCGCGAGAAGTCCAGCAGGGTGTTGACCAGCTTGAGCAGGCGCCGGCCGTTGCGATGCGCCGTGGCGACCGCGTCGCGCGCCTCGCCGGGCAGCGCGTCGGCGCGCGCCAGCAGGTCCTCCAGCGGGCCGAGCATCAGCGTCAGCGGGGTGCGGAACTCGTGGCTGACGTTGGAGAAGAACAACGTCTTGCTGCGGTCCAGCTCGGTCAGCGCCTCGGCGCGGCGCTGCTCGTCGGCGAAGGCACGTGCGTCGGTGAGGGCGCTGGCGACCTGGCCGGCGACCAGGCCGAGGAAGCCAAGGTAGGGCTCGTCGAACGGCCGCCGCGGGCTGACGCCGGCGACCAGCAGGCCGCTCGGCCGCTCGGCGCGCGAGCCCTGCGCCAGCGGCAGCACCATGGCGGTCGCGATCGGCTCGGGCCAGGGGCCGGCGTGCAGCGGCCCGCAGCGGTCCAGCACGTCGTCGAC
>JBLMVT010000404.1:0-3730 GCA_050256835.1 Betaproteobacteria bacterium
GTGGCCGCGCGCACGTAGGGCCGCCGGGCGAAGCCGCGGAACACGTCCTTGAACTGGATCATCCCGGCGTTGGTGAACAGCAAGGTCGTGGCGTCGCCCGGCACGACCGGGCTCGCCGCGCCGACCTGGTGGCCCTTGCCTTCGAAGAACCTGAGGAAGGTGGAGCGGATGTCGGAGGTTTTCATGCTGGGCTGGGCCGGTCGGTTTCGCGCCTCGAAGGCAGCACCATCTAAGCGACCACCTGAGGCGGCTGCAAACGCTTGGCGCAAACCAACTCGCGGAATCGGAGGGTGATTCCAGAGACGAGGCAAAGGTCAAATTTTCTCATTACCTCCGACTGCGCGGTCCCTGACTTCTGGCCCTCGCTCAGCGACCGTCCTTGCCGGGCAAGCCTGCTTCGAGGATTGCGCAACGCGCGTCTAGCCTGGCGAAGGCTGCCGGCGTCAAGCCTTGTCGCCGGTGCATGGCGCCCTCTGATCTAGCGACTGCGCGCACTCTAGAACAGCTCCTCCAGGCACATCGTTACCCAATCTCGATGCCCCTTCGCGCCGGCGATCACCCGTCAGCCAGCCGGTACGACTTCTCGATGCAGTTCTCGGTCGAGCGGCCTATTCTGCAGAATCCGCAAATGGACAAGGCCGGCCAGCAATCTGACGACGAGGAAGACTTCCTAGTTGGCGACCCCGTCATGGACAACCTCAATAGGTTTATGCGGTCGATCAGGAAGCAAGACGACCGGGCGATGGTGCTGTCGCTAGCTGCTTTTGCCGACGACACCCTCGGTCGCCTGCTACTGGCCTACATGGTCCGCTGCAAGCAGGCGAAGGAGCTAGTCGAGGGCTTCAACGCGCCGCTCGGCACGTTCTCCTCACGGATCAAGGCGGGATACGCCATGGGGCTGCTTCTCAAGGCCCAGCACGACGACCTAGACATTGCACGGAGGATCAGAAACCGGTTTGCCCACGACTGGGAGGGCGTCACGCTGGAGGGCAACGACATTCAAGCCTTAATCGGTCAGCTTTACTGCCACACACTCACGAATGACAAGAAGCCGTTTGAAAGCTCTCCTCGTGAGCGGCTGATCGAAGCGATCTCGACAATCTGCATGGAGACGCGCATTCATACGGCTTTTCTTTGTCAGCGGGAAGAAGAAGCGCATCCCTGTCGTCGGCTTTCGCTTGTGGGACGGTAAGGTCATTGCTGACTACAGCAAGAAAAGGGACACGCGGGCATGAAGGCGCGCCGGCCGACGCGCCGAACTGGCGCGAGCGCATGCTGCGAGAGGTCGCGATCGACCCGGCGCGCACGCACTTCCTCGGTCGCCTGCCGTATGCGGGATACCTGCGCGTGCTGCAGGTCTCGGCCGCCCACGTCTACCTGACCTACCGTTCGTGCTGAGCTGGTCGATGCTCGAAGCGATGGCCTGCCGCGCGCTCGTCGTCGGCTCCGACACGGCGCCGGTGCGCGAGGTGGTCCGCCACGGCGAGAATGGCCTTCTCGTGCCATTCTTCGACGAAGCGGCCATTGCAGACACGGTCTGCGCGGCGCTCGAGTCGCCGGCGGCATACGCCGGCCTGCGCGAGCGGGCGCGTACCGACGTGGCGTTCTTCAGCCGGCGCGCCGGCCTGGCGGGCTATGACGCGCTGCTGCGTGCCGGCTCGCCTTCCGACGGACAACGGTCGCCGGTACAACGTGCGCTTGCTTAGGCGAGCCCGGCGACGAACTCGCGCACCAGCGCCGCCAGCGCCTCGGGGCGCTCGGCGCTCGAAAGGTGGGCGACGCCGTCGAGCACGACCAGCCGGCTGCCGGCGATGCGCTCGGCGATCGCCTGCGACATCGAGGGCGGCGCGCCGACGTCGAGCGCGCCGGCGACGACCAGCGCCGGCACCTTCACCTGCGCCAGGCGCCCGGGCCAGTCGACCCCGGCGATCGCGTGGCAGCACGCCGCGTAGCCGGCCGGGTCCGAGCGCAGCACGATGTCGCGGTAGTGCGCCACGACATCGGCCCGTTCGGCGCGGAAGGCCGCGCTGAAGTAGCGCTCGATCACCAGCTCGGCAATCGCGGGCATGCCGCCGGCCTCGACCTTGGCGATGCGCTCGGCCCAGTTCGGCGCCGCCTCGGCCGGGTACTTCGAGGTGCTGTTGGCGACGACGATGCCGCGCACCAGTTCCGGGTAGCGCACCGCCAGCCCCTGTGCGACCATGCCGCCCATCGACAGGCCGACGAACGCCACCGGCCCGCGGCCCCATTCGCGGATCAGCCGCGCCGCGTCGTCGACCAGCTCGTCCATCGTGTAAGGCCCGCGCGGCACGGCCGAGCCGCCGTGGCCGCGCTGGTCGTAGCGCAGCACCGCACGCTGGGAGGCGAGCTCGCCGGCCAGCGCATCCCACATCGTCAGGTCGAGCCCGAGCGCGTGCGCCAGCATCACCGGCACGCCCTCCCCCTGGCCCTGCACGGCGACGCGAAGCTGCGGCGCGCTGAAGGTGTGATGGGTGGCGACGCGCACGCCCGGCGTCAGCGGCGCCGGCGCCGGCGCCAGCCCTTCGCTCTTGAGGATCTCGCCGGCGATCTTGAAGGCGGTGTTGGCGGCCGGCACGCCGCAGTAGATCGCGCCCTGCATCAGCGTCTCGCGGATCTGCTCGACGCTCACGCCGCCGCGCACCGCCGCGCGGCAGTGCAGCTCGAACTCCTCCCAGCGTGCCAGTCCCATCGTCATGCCGAGCACGAGCAGGCGACGCGTCGTGCGGTCGAGCCCGGGGCGGCCCCAGATGTCGTGCCAGGCATAGCGCGTGATCAGGCTCTGGAAGTCGGCGTTGAAGGCGGTCGCGCCGCCGGTGGCGCGGTCGACCCAGGCATCGCCGAGCACGGCGCGCCGGTTGACCAGGCCGCGGTCGAAGTCGTCGGAGCGGGGCATGCGGATTCCTTTCGGCGGACGGTTCAGCGCGGGCGGCCCGCTTGCCACTGCGCGCGCAGCGCGACCAGCCGCGGGCCGGCGAGGCGGCGCGCCGGCGCGGCGGCGACGTCGGGATCGAACAGGGCGTCCCACTCGGCATCGTCGATCGCATCGTGCTGCGATGCATCGGCGGGCAGCGCCTCGCGCGCCACCTCGCTCAGCCAGCGGCGCTCGCGCAGTGCGGTCTGCGACCAGCCCTCGACGAGGGCATGCGCGCGCGCCTTGCCGAGCGTCGCCGCCAGCCGCGTCGCCAGCGCCTCGGCGTAGACGAGTTCGTGCAGGCGGTCGATGTTGGCGCGCATGCGCTCGGCGTCGACCTGCAGGCCTTCGGCGGTGTCGGCCAGCGCCTTCAGCCCGCCGTGCACGGCGACGAACAGCCCGGCCCATTCGGCCAGCTCGGCCTGCCAGTTGCCGAGCCCGCGCTCGTGCTCCTGCGCCATCGCGTGCAGCAGCGCGGCGACGCGCGCCGGCACGCGCTCGGCGGCGGCCAGCGCGAGCATGCAGGCGACCGGGTTGCGCTTGTGCGGCATCGCCGTCGAGCCGCCGCGGCCCTCGCCGGCGGGTTCGGCGACCTCGCCGACCTCGGCCTGCCCCAGCAGCGACCAGTCGCGCGCCAGCTTGGCCAGCGAGCCGGCCAGCAGGCCGACGCCGGCACCAAGCGCGACCCACTCGTCGCGCTCGGTGTGCCAGGCCGCCTCGGGCGGCGCGAGCTTCAGCGCCTCGGCCAGTAGATGCGCCACCTCTCCGCCCTGCCCGCCGAGCACCGCGAGCGTGCCG
>JBLMVT010000405.1:0-5395 GCA_050256835.1 Betaproteobacteria bacterium
GCGTCTCGCGCGCGATTGCACCGGCGTCGCGCAGCCGCCAGTAGTTGCTGCGCGTGACGCTCGAGCCGGCGGTGACGATCGCGGTGCCGACCGGCGCCGGGACGGCCAGCGTCGGACCGCCCTGCACGAGCGCGACGCGCCGGTAGTCGACCATCAGGTCCTCGGCGAGGACCTGCGCCAGGCCCGAGAACGAGCCCTGGCCCATGTCGGAGGCGCCGATCGTCAGCGTGACCGAGTTGTCGCTGCCGACGGCGAGCCAGCTGTTGACGGCCGTCGAGGCGCCGGCCGCGTGCGCGTCGCGCGACGGGGCGGCGAGCGTGAAGCCGAGAATAAGTGCGCCGGCCGTGGCGCCGAGGAACTGACGCCGGTCGAGGGTGAGCGTGTCGTCCATGCTGCTCTCTCCCTCACAGGCCGGCAACGGCCTGCTTGATGCGCGGGTAGGTGCCGCACACGCAAAGGTTCTTCAGCTCGGAGGCGATCTCCGCACCGTGATGGCCGGCCTGCATGGCGCACGCCACCGACATCAGCATCCCCGACTGGCAGTAGCCGCACTGCGGCACCTGGTTGGCGACCCACGCCTGCTGCGCCGGGTGGCTGCGGTCCTTCGACAGGCCCTCGATCGTGACGATCTTCTTGCCGACCGCGGAGGACACGTCGAACACGCACGAATGCTCGCGCTGGCCGTCGATCATCACGGTGCAGGCGCCGCACACCTCGATGCCGCAGCCGTACTTGGTGCCGGTGAGGTTGAGCACGTCGCGCAGGACCCACAACAGCGGCATGCCGGCGCTGCTGACCGTCACGCTGCGGTCCTGTCAGTTCACGTTGAGCACATAGCTGGGCATCGTTTCCCCTCGGTATTCGTTGATTTGCGAGGGCCCGTGCGGGCACCCGGCCGGAATGGCCGCGCAAGTGTCCGGGTCTTGGCGTGCGCCCGGTGTCAGCGCGTGTTGCTGCTGTTGCGGGTCGTCCGCCGGCGAAGCACGGCCGGATGCGTCCGGTTGCAAACCCCGTGGGGTACCGTCGCCGTGCACGTGGCCACGGCGCTGATCAGGCGTCGGGCGTCTCGAGCAGGTCGCGGAACTTGGTCCAGCCGTCGCGCAGCCAGTACAGCGTGCAGCGGCCCAGCAGCTCGGGCTCGGCCCAGCTCGGCGGCGCGGGCTGCACGTCGACGTAGCGTAGGTCGTCCCATCGCTCGCTGTGCACGTGGCGGCGCAGCGCATAGCCGACCAGCGCCGCGCTGGCATTCTCGGTCACCAGCCGGTGCTCGTCGTCGTAGGCGGCGGCGCGGCCGGATTCGGGTTCGTGCAGCACCAGGTAGGGCTTCCTAAGGCGCGACAGGTGGGGGAACGGATCGGCGGCCATGGCAACTCGGATACGGCTGGAGTCAGCGTGGTCGCCCGATCATGCCGGCGCACGCCGCGCGGCTCATCTCCGAACGAACCCCGACAACCGGTCGGCACGGCGCACCGCCGTGTCGCAGGTTGTGCTGCAATGCAACAATCGAGACGCTCAGCCGGTCCAGTGGCGCACGGCGCGCGCCAGCGTGCCCGGGTCGGTGAGCGCGACGAACACGATGCCGGCCAGCGCGCCGGCGAGGTGGGCGTCGTGGTTGACTCGGCCGCCACCGCGGCGCGCCGCCAGCAGCGTGTACGCCAGGTAGCCGAGCGCGAACAGCGGCGACGGGATCGGCAGCGGGATCGGCAGGATGAAGATCGAGCCGCCGGGGAAGTAGGCGATCGACGCGAACAGCACGGCCAGGATCGCGCCCGACGCGCCGAGCGTGCGGTAGGCCGGGTCGGCGCGGTGCACGACCCACGTGCCGGCGGCGCTCGCCAGCAGCCCGAGGGCGTACAGCGCCAGCAGCCGCGCGCTGCCGATGGCGCGTTCCAGCGGAAACGCGAAGGCCCACAGCGTGAACGCGTTGAACAGCAGGTGCGCCAGGTCCGCATGGACGAAGGCGCTGCCGACGACGGTGTGCCACTCGCGCTGCCGCAGCAGCCAGTACGGACGGAACAGCTGGCGCTCGAGGCGCGCCGGCGAGCGCATGGCGAGGACGCTGGCGACGACGATCGCCATCAGCAGCAGCGCCGCGGCCGGCGCGCCGGCGGTGAGGGCGTCGAGCCGGTCCACGCCGCGCCGCTAGCCGCGCTCGGCAGGCGCGAGCCGCTCGGCCTGGATCGCGCGCCCTGGCCAGGCGAAGGCGCCGCCGCCCAGGTGGTGCAGCGTGTGCAGTTCGGCGTTGTCGTCGCGGAACGACCAGCGGCCGTGAGCGAACACGCGCGAATCGGCGGACGCGGAAACGACCTCGGCGAAGCACGTGTCATAGGCGTCTTCGCAGTGCGGCTCCGGGATCAGCCGGCATTCGAGCCAGGCGACGCAGCCCTCGACGAGCGGCAGGCCGAGCACCGGTCCGTCGAAGGTGGCGACGCGGTAACGCTCGAACTTGTCGCCGCCGCCCGTCGTGTCGCGGCCCGACACGTTGCCGACGGTGTAGGTCAGGTCGGCCAGCGCGCGGCCGGGCAGGTTGATTGCGAAGGCGCCGCTGGCCGCCACCAGTTCGCGTGTCCAGGTGTGCTTGTCGATCACGACGGCGATGCGCGGCGGCGTGAACTCGACCGGCATCGACCAGGCCGCGGCCATGATGTTGCGCCGGCCGGCGTGAGCGCTGGTGACCAGCGCGGTCGGGCCGTGGTTGACCAGTCGGCTGGCGTGCTCGAGGGCGACGGGCTGGCGCATCCGAGCGAGTGTAGGTTCAGGCCCCGGCAAGCCGCCGCGCCAGCGCCTGCGACTGGGCGACGTAGCCGCCGCCGAACAGCAGCGCGTGATTGAGCAGGTGGTAGAACTGGTACAGCCCGCGCCGCCGCGCGTAGCCCGGATGCAGCCCGGCCGCGGCACGGTACGCGGCCCAGAAGCCTGGTGGCGGCGCGCCGAACAGCTCGACCATCGCCACCTCGGCCTCGGCATCGGAACACGACACGGCGGGATCCCAGAACGCGGGCGTGCCGTCGGCGAGCATGCCCCGGTTGCCCGACCACAGGTCGCCGTGGATCATGCTGGCGCGCGGCGCGTGGCCGTCGTCGAAGCAGCGCGGCAGGCGGTCGATCACGGCGTCGACGGCTTGGGCGAGAGCCGGTTCGACCGGCGCGAGCCGATCGCGCAGCGCCCCGAGCCGTTCGCTGCCGAAGAACGCGATCCAGCCGGCGAGGCCGTCGGCGGCGCTCCAGCGGTTGCGCTGCGGCGTCGCGCCGAGGAAGTTGTCGCGCTGCCAGCCGTAGCGACCGCCGCAGTGCTCGGGAACGCGCCGGTGCAACGCAGCCAGCGCTGCGCCCAGCCGCGCACCGAAGTTCGCGTCGGGCGCGCGCAGGTCGAGCCATTCGAGGGCGAGCAGCGCCATGCCCGCGTCGACTTCGCAGGCATGCACCGCGGGCACGCGAACCGTCGCCGTTGCCGCCAGTGCTGCCAGCCCGTCCGCCTCGGCCTCGAGCGTCGCGGCCCGTTCGGCCGGCAGCGTCTTCACGAACAGCGCCCGGTCACCGCGCTCGGCGCGCCAGGTGGCCGTGAAGCCGCTGGCATGCAGCGGCCGCGCCGACCAGCCCGGCCCGAGCCTGGCCGCGACCGCCGCCGCGTCGTTCACGTGTGCTCTCGGCCGAGCAGCCGCGCGTGCACCCGCCGCGTCGCTTTCCACACGCCCCAGAGCACGAGCGGGATCAGCGCGCCGGCGGCGACCTCCGGCTCGACCGGCAGGCCGGCCGCCTTCAGCGCCTTGGCGCCGTACAGCAGCAGGCTGACGACGTAGTACGAGATCGCGGCGATCGACAGCCCTTCGACGGTCGTCTGCAGGCGCAACTGCAGTTCCTGCCCGCGCGTCAGCTTGGCCAGCAGCTGCTGGTTCTGCGTCTCGCGGGCGATGTCGACGCGGGTGCGCAGCAGCGCGCTGGCGCGCTCGATCCGCTGCGAGAGCGAGGCCAGCCGCTGCGCCGTCGCGGCGACGGTGGCGATCGCCGGCGACAGCCGCCGCTGCATGAACTCGCCGATCGTCTGCACGCCGGGCACCGGCGCCTCGCGCAGCTCGGCGATGCGCTGGCGTGCCAGCGCGTCGTAGGCCTGGGTGGCGGAGAAGCGGTACAGGTGGGTCGCGGTGGCGCGCTCGACGCGGGCCGCGGCGTGGATCAGCTCGTCGAGCAACTCGGCCTCGGACGCCTGCCGGGCCTCGAGCCGCGCCGTAACCTCGGCCAGCGCGGCCTCGGACTCGGCCAGCATCGGCGCCAGCTCCTTGGCCACCGGCAGCCCGCGCAGCGCCATCAGCCGGTAGGTCTCCATCTCGAGCAGGCGCTGGGCGATGCGGCCGGCGCGCGTCTGGCTGGTGGCCGGCGCGGCCAGCACCAGCATGCGCTCGAAGCCGCCGGGCAGCAGGCGGAAGTCGGTCAGTGCCATCGCCTGACCCTGGCCCGTGATCGAGCCGACGACCGGCCCGCCGCCGAACCAGCGCTCGCCCAGCGCCAGCGCCGCGGCGGGGTCGGCGGCCGCGTCGTGCGGCAGCAGCGCCAGCAGCACCGCGGCGACCGTGCGACCGGGGATGGCGCGCAGCCAGGCCGGGTCGAGGACGAGCGCGCCGGCCAGCGCCGGTTCGACGGCGCCGAGCGCGACGCCGGCCGGCAGCGGCTGCACCAGCGTGTAGCGACTGAACGCGGGGTGGCGCTCCCAGCGCAACGTGTGGTCGGCGTAGCGCAGGCGCAGGAAGTTCGACTGCAGGTCGGCCGGCGTCAAGGCGCCCTGCCCCGGCAGCCGGCGCAGGTGAGCGCACTCGGCGGCGCGCGACACGCCGTCGTTGAGCACGGCAACGTGCACGACCAGCGCCGGCAGCCGGATGCGCGCCGACGGCCGCGCGTGGACCTCGTCGTGCAGCACCGCGCGCAGCGCGTCGTCGGGCGGCAGCGGCGAGGCGCTGCGTTCGGCGTGCGGATCGCGCTCCATGGCAGTCAGACGGCGGGCCGCAGCACGACCCAGGCCGGCGCGTGGTCGCTGGCCTTCTCGCGGCCGCGCACGTCGCGGTCGACGCCGGCGTCGGCCAGCGTCGACGCCGCGGCGGCGTTTAGCAGCAGGTGGTCGATGCGCAGCCCGGCGTTGCGCGCCCAGCGGTCGCGGAAGTAGTCCCAGAAAGTGTAGAGCGCGGCGTCGGGGTGGCGCGTGCGCAGCGCGTCGGTCCAGCCGTCGCCGAGCAGGCGGCGCCAGGCGGCGCGGCTCTCGGGCTGCAGCAGCGCGTCCTTCAGCCACGAGCGCGTCGGCTAGATGTCGGAGACGGCCGCGGTCCGCACGACGTTGTAGTCGCCCGCCAGCACCACCGGCCCGGCGTCGCGCAGCGAGCGTGCGTGCTCGATCAGTCGGTCGAACC
>JBLMVT010000406.1:0-4031 GCA_050256835.1 Betaproteobacteria bacterium
GCGCAGCGGGCTCGTGCGATAGCGACAACCTGCGCCCTTGCGCTGTTGGTGGCGCTCGCCGGGACCGGACACGCTGTCGGTGGCGCGCCCCCCGAGCGAGTCATGCATGTGGGGATCGATGCGCTGCACCTCTTAGGCGCAGGTGCCTGGCTTGGCGCGCTCGTGCCCCTTCTGTTGGTTGTGGGCCGCGCCAGCGCGACGTCCGAGCCCGCCTGGCATGCACTCGCTGCGCAGGCGACCCGACGCTTTTCCGCGCTGGGCCTGTTTTCGGTGCTCTTGTTGCTCGTCTCCGGTGTCCTCAACGCGGCCTGGCTCGTGGGCGGCTGGACCGCGCTAGGCACGACGCCGTACGGTCGCCTCGTGTCAGCCAAGATCGTCCTCTTCGCGCTCGTCATCGCCATCGCTGCGGTCAACCGCCTGGTGCTGACGCCGCGGCTCGCCATGCCAGCGGCCGCATATGGCGCCATGCAAGCGCTGCGCCGCAATGTGGTAGCAGAACTCGTCATCGGCATCACGATCATCGCCGTCGTTGGAGTGCTCGGCGTGACCCCGCCGTCGGCCCACGAGCACATGGGCGGTCGCCAAGCGATGCACGCCGATGGCACAGGCGTGCCAGTAACTATGGCGCTGGATTCGAGGACGAGGGAACCAGCGCTGCGAGCGCGGGCGTCGCATGTCGGTTTGCTCGATTGCCGCTCGGACATCTAACCGAGACAACGCCGAACCGCCGTCGAGGCGTCCCCGTGACACACATTGCGCAAGTGGAGCGCCGCCCACAGCCTGCCGTCCTGCAGCGACCGACCGTAGCGAAGCCGACGTTATAGGGTGCAACAGGCGTTTCCTTCTCGGCGGCAAAGCAGTCTCGGGAGCGGCGTTTGCTCCCGCGAAACGCTTTTGCCTTCGGGAGTCGAGAATGCAGCCTGTTTCGCGGCCTGGCTCTGGCCTCAAAGTGACGTTGGCCTGCGTGTTGGTCGCCGCTGTGGGCGGTTGTGGCGGCGGTGGCGATTCGATGTCCTCGTCGCCGGTGCCCGCCGTCCCGGACGCTTCGGCGTCAGCGCCCGACCCCAGCGCGTCGTCGCCCGGACCGGGGACGGGTGAGACTACACCTCCTCTGGCCGAGCCGATCAACATCGACGCAGGCCAGACCATCGGCGTCACCTCATTTCCGTCCTTTGACTCACCCAGTGGGGGGCAGGGGCAGCCCGTGGGCACCTACGAGTGCGCGCCGATGGTGGAGAACTACCATGTCCACTCGCATCTGACGCTCATCGCCGATGGCCAGGAGCGCGCGATCCCCGACAACGTAGGCACGGTCAAGCAGTCGGACGGCACCTTCTGCCATTACCCGATCCACACTCACGATTCGAGCGGCAAGATTCACATCGAAGCCGCCGCGCCGATCGATGCGACCCTGGGCGACTTCTTTCGGATCTGGGGTGAACCGTTGACTTTCACGAACGTCGCCGGCTTCACGTTGCAGCCGATGACGGTTTACATCGTGGACGAGGACGGGACCGTCACTCAGTACGCAGGAGACCTCAACGCCATCGCGCTGCTCTCCCACCGGCAGATCACGATCGTAATGGGGCCTGCCATTGCGGTGATCCCGACGTTCACCTGGAGCGGGCCCTGAGTCGCCACGACGGGTGTTTGCCGCGCCGCCGAGTTCGGAGGCGACTACATCACGGCCCGCAGATTCCCGCCGCATCGCCGCAGGTCGGGCCTCTGTTAGTCTTTGCGTGGGCCGGATTCGTGACCGCGCGGCAGTGTCTGCTTCGCAGCGGGACGAGCGACTCGTTTGGGTCGGGCACGGCCCCCCAGCAAAAGCGGAAGGAGTCGTTCGTGATCCGCTTCTTGCAAACTCGGGCCGAGCGACCGATGGCTGAGGTGCAGCGGTTCGATTCAGGATGCACCCGTCGAACGACCGCTGATGAACGCAGCGGTCGTTCAAAAAGTCGACCGCGAGTGACTCAGTTCAGTCGAAGCCGACTGGCGGACAGTTTGGCCAGCCCTGACAGGCGCGCAAGGGACGAGCGCGTGCTTGGCAGCGGTGGCGGTCTGTCGTCTCTTCGGCCCGAGCTCACGCTGAGTGGCGCCAAGCGGTCGGCCGCGACTGCAACGCCGACAAGCACAAGCGTCGGCTCTACGAGATACAGCCGCCGTAGGCCTAAGGCGTGATCCGCGCCGCGCCGCCGAGCGCTTGCAGCGGGCCTGAACAAGTGCTGCCGACCCAAAGCAGTCAACGGTTCGTACGAGAAGCGGGCACTCGGACCGTCTTCGTGGGAGCGAACCAGCCACGGGCCGGGCACCCTGGCTCATCTCCCGAGTGTCGCCTCCGGCCCCGGCGAGGGTCGCTACCCCCAGGCAGCAGTTTCTTAAACCGCGCCGCGAGGACGAAGGCGAGCAGCTGGGTCTTAGCCCGAGCGCGGTCGGCGACAGAGTTGACTGCACGGTGCTGCATGAGGCCAACGGGTCGGGGCTGTGGGCCGAGTCCGTTGTCGCTGCATCGGCAGCCTGCTCGGCGTCGATGGCGCTCGACGGTCGGGCGGCGCGGTGCATTTGGCCTACACGACGCGGTCGCCGGGCTTCGCCCTGCAGTACGCGAGTAACGGCGGGAGTGTCTGAATTTCTGTGTGCGAGGCGCTCGGAGACTTGTCCACGGCGGTGGTCGGCGCTTGCGACGAACCGACCGACGCGGTGGGCAAGTCGGTTTGCATATTACGCGGCTGCCTTCGTGAATCGCTCGGCGTAGAGGATCGCGAATTGGTTCATCGCCGATTTCCAGTCGTGCGCTGCGCGGCCCCAATCGGCCGTGATGTTGCGCAGCGCCAGCCAGATCAGCTTGGTTGCCGCGTCGTCGCTGGGGAAGTGGCCGCGCGTCTTGATGATCTTGCGCAGCCGCGCGTTGATGCTCTCGATGGCATTGGTGGTGTAGATCACCTTGCGCACCGCCGGCGGGAACGCGAAGAACGGGATCACCTTGTCCCATGCCCGGCGCCAGGCCGCCACGACAGTCGGGAACTTGGCGCCCCAAGGGCCTTGCTCGAAGGCGTCCAGCTCGGCCTGCGCGGCCTCGGCGCTTGCGGCGCTGTAGATCGGCTTGATGGCCGCGGCCAGCGCCTTGCGGTCCTTCCAGCTCGCGTAGTCCAGGGTGTTGCGGATCAGGTGCACGATGCACGTCTGCAGCGTGGTGGCTGGGAACACCGCGCCCAGCGCTTCGGCCATGCCCTTCAGGCCGTCGGTGACGGCGATCAGGATGTCGGCCACGCCGCGGGTCTTCAGGTCGTTGAACACCTTCATCCAGAACTTGGCGCCTTCGGTGTTCTCGATCCACAGCCCCAGGATGTCACGCGTGCCGTCGGGCAGCACCCCGAGCGCCAGGTAGATCGCCTTGTTGCGCACGACCGCGTCCTCGCGGATCTTCACGCGCAGCGCGTCGAAGAAGATCACCGGGTACATGGGCTCGAGTGGGCGCGCCTGCCAGGCACTGACCTCGGCCATCACGGCGTCGGTGACCGAGCTGATGAACTCGGGCGACACCTCGGTGCCGTACTGCTCGAGCAGGAACCCCTGGATCTCACGCACGGTCATGCCGCGCGCGTACATGGCCACGATCTTGTCGTCGAAGCCGGTGAATCGCCGCTCGTGCTTGGCGATGAGCACCGGCTCGAAGCTGCCGTCGCGGTCGCGCGGCACCTCCACGCGCAGCGGGCCGTCGTCGGTAAGCACGGTCTTGCCGCTCGTGCCGTTGCGGTGGTTGGTGGCGTCCTCGGGCCTGGCAGCCCCCGGCGCGTAGCCCAGGTGGTGGCTGAGCTCGGCACCCAGCGCGCGCTCGATGAGCGCCTTCTTGAAGGCCATCGAAGCGGCATTGACCGCCTCGGCGCTCATGGGGCCACTCACGAATTGGTCAATGAGTTCCTTGGGGATCGACGGCAGCGCCGCCGCGGCCGCAGCCGCCGTCTTCGTCTTGCGTGGCATAGATGCTCCTGGTCGTCATGCTATGCCTCGCACACGAAAATCCTGACAGGCTC
>JBLMVT010000407.1:0-17475 GCA_050256835.1 Betaproteobacteria bacterium
CGACGTAGACGCGGCCTGCACCCGCGGCGTGCGCTGCGCGCGCGGCCAGCAGCACGGCGCCGACCATGCCGGCGGCGCCGCCGACGATGTGCACGTCGCCGAAGCTGCCCTTGTGCTGCACGTGCTGGCGGGGATCGTCGCGCCACAGCCCGGGGCCGCCGGCCAGCACGGCGTCGGGCGCCTGCAGCGACGCGTCGACGCCCAGCGTGTCGAGCCAGACCTCGCCGGCGTGGTCGCGCCCGGCGCCGGTGAACAGGCCGGGTTCGAGCGCGAGCAGTGCCAGCGTGTGCGTCGCGCGCACCGCGTGATCGCCAAGGCGCTGCCCCGTGCGTGGATCGAGCCCCGAAGGCAGATCGACCGCGAGGACGACGCCGCGAGCCGGGTCGATGGCGTCGATGGCGCCCGCGATCTCGCCCTCGGGGGCGCGGCTCGAGCCCAGGCCGAGCAGCGCGTCGATCACCGGCTCGCCCGGCGGCGCGTCGGGCGCGAGCCCGGCAGCGATCGGCACGCCGGCCGCCTGCGCGCGGCGGTGGGAGTCGATAGCGTCGCCTGGCAGCCGCGCCGCGTCGCCGAGGAACTGCACGCGCACCGCCTTTCCCGCGCCCTGCAGCTGCAGCGCCGCCTCGACGCCGTCGCCGCCGTTGTTACCCGGGCCGGCGTAGACGGTGAAGCGCGGTGCGTGCGGGGCCAGCGCGAGAGCCAGTCGGGCGACCGCCAGCCCGGCGCGGCGCATCAGCGCGTGGGCCGGCAGCTCCGCCTGCGCCGCGCGCTCGATCGCGCGCGTACGCGCCGGCCCGTGCAGTGGCCATTCGGCGACGAGCGGGTCGATGCGTTGCATGGTCTCCCGGGTTTCCAGCGTTGGACGGCGGTTGCGATTGTGGTCCACTGCCGGCCTTGTCATTTGCGTTCGAACGAGGAGAGTTCATGTCGATCAAGCGATTCGTCGCCGTCGGGCTGTCGGCGCTTGCGCTGGCCGGCGCTGCGCAGGCGCAGCAGTTCTTCCGCATCGGCACCGGCGGCACGGCCGGCACCTACTACCCGGTGGGCGGGATGATCGCCAACGCGGTCTCGCAGCCGGGCAAGCTCGTCGTCACCGCGCAGGCGAGCAACGGCTCGGTGGCCAACGTCAACGCCATCGCCGGCGGCGCGCTCGAGAGCGGCTTCTCGCAGGCCGACGTCGCGACCTGGGCGCAGACCGGCACCGGCCTGTACGAAGGCAAGCCCCATGTGCCGGGCCTGCGGCTGATCGCCAACCTCTACCCCGAGAGCGTGCATATCGTGGCGCGCAAGGGCGCGGGCATCAGAAGCGTGGCCGACCTCAAGGGCAAGCGCGTGGCGCTCGACGAGCCGGGATCGGGCACGCTGGTCAACGCGCGCACCATCCTCGCCGCGTACGGCATCAAGGAGTCGGACATCAAGCCCGAGTACATCAAGCCCAACCAGGCCGGCGACAAGCTCAAGGACGGCGCGCTCGATGCCTTCTTCTTCACCGGCGGCGCGCCGGCCGGCGCGATCTCCGAACTCGCATCGAGCGGCGCGGGCATTGAGCTGATCCCGATCGACGGCGCCCAGGCCGAGGGGCTGCGCAAGTCGAGCCCATTCTTCGCGCCCGACACGATTCCCGCCGACACCTACAAGGGCGTGCCGGCGGTGCACACGCTGGCCGTCGGCGCGCAGTGGGTGACCAGCGACAAGGCCGACGCCAACGTCGTCTACGAGATCACCAAGGCGCTGTACAGCGACGCCACGCAGAAGACGCTCGCGGCCGGCCACGCCAAGGGCAAGCTCATCACCAAGGAGAACGCGGTCAAGGGCGCGGGCATCCCGTTCCACCCCGGCGCCGAGCGCTACTACCGTGAAGCGGGCCTGATCAAGTGACGGGTGCCGCATCGGGCGCGCTGCCCGATGCGCGACAGCTGCAGCAGCTCGAGGAGACGTTCGACCCCGAGATGCGGTTCCGGCCGACCGTGCCGCCGGCGTCGATGCTGGTGGGCGGCCTGCTGATCGCGCTGTCGTGCTTCCACTACTACACGGCAGGCTTCGGCCTGTTGCGCGAGGCCACGCACCGCGGCGTGCACCTGGCGTTCGTGCTGGGGCTGATCTTCCTCGTGTTCGGCTTTCGCAAGCCGAAGTCCGGCGACCAGCCGCGTCCCCATTCGCTCGCCGCGCCGGGCGGCGTGCCGCTGGTCGACTGGCTGCTCGCGGGGGCGGTCGCCGCCGCGGTGCTGTACATCCCGTGGGTGTTCGACGACCTGGCGTTTCGCGTCGGCAACCCGCTGCCGCTCGACGTCGCGATGGGCTCGATCCTGATTGTGTTGCTGCTCGAGGCGACGCGCCGCGCGATGGGCTGGCCGCTGCCGCTGATCGCGATCGCCTTCATGGGCTATGCGCTGGCCGGGCCCGTCTTTCCCGGCCTGCTCAAGCACGCCGGCGCGACCTGGAGCCAGCTCGTCAACCACCAGTACCTGACCAGCCAGGGCATCTACGGCGTCGCCGTCGGCGTCGTCGCGACCTACGTCTTCCACTTCGTGCTGTTCGGCGTGCTAGCGACGCGCATCGGGCTCGGCCGTCTCTTCCTCGACATCGCCTCGGCGATCGCCGGCCGCTACTCCGGCGGGCCGGCCAAGGTGAGCGTGTTCGGCTCGGCGATGTTCGGCATGCTGTCGGGATCGTCGGTCGCCAATGCAGTGACGGTCGGCTCGCTGACGATCCCCGCGATGATCCGCGTCGGCTATCCGCGCCACTTCGCCGGCGCGGTCGAGGCGGCGGCCTCGACCGGCGGGCAGATCACGCCGCCGATCATGGGCGCAGCGGCGTTCCTGATGATCGAGTTCCTGGCGGTGCCGTACCAGACGATCATCGTCGCGGCCATCGTGCCGGCCTTCATGCACTTCTACGGCGTGTTCATGCAGGTGCACTTCGAGGCCAAGCGGCGCGGCCTGCGCGGGCTCGAGCCGCACGAGATGCCCAGGCTGCGCGAATCGCTCGCCGAGCGCTGGCCGACGCTGATTCCGCTGACCTTGCTGATCGGCATCCTCGTCACCGGCCGCACGCCGTACCTGGCGGCCTTCGCCGGCATCAGCTCGTGCGCCATCGTCGGGCTGACGACGCGCGCGCGCGGCAACGCGCCGCGCCAGTGGCTGCTGCTCGCCGCGCTGCACGCGGTGCTGCTGGTGCTCGCCTTCGGCGGCATCGAGTCGGTCGCGCTGCGCGTGTCCATCTTCGCCGCGACGCTGATCGGCACGCCGCTCGTGCTGCGCGCCTGGAAGATCGAGGGCCGCATCGGCCTCGCATCGCTGGTCGAGGCCTTCGAGACCGGCGCCAAGTACGCGCTGGCGGTCGGTGCGGCGGCCGGGACCGTCGGGCTCGTGATCGGCGTCGTCACGCTGACCGGCGTCGGCTTCAAGATCAGCTACATCATCACCAGCGCCGCGCAGGCGATCGCCGCCGGCCTGGTACCGCTGGTGCCGGTTGCGCTCGGCGACCTGCGTTCGATGACGCTGCTTGCCGCGCTGGTGATGACGGCGGTCGTCTGCGTGCTGATGGGCTGCGGCATTCCGACCACCGCCAACTACCTGATCATGGTCGCGGTGGCCGCGCCGACGCTGGTTCAGCTCGGGGTGCAGCCGCTGGTCGCTCACTTCTTCGTCTTCTACTACGGCGTGCTGGCCGACATCACGCCGCCGGTCGCGCTGGCCGCCTACGCCGCCGCCGGCATGGCGGGAAGCGACCCGTTCAAGACCGGCAACACGGCGTTCCGGCTCGGCCTGGGCAAGGCGCTGGTGCCGTTCGTGTTCGTGTTCTCGCCCTCGCTGCTGATCGTGACGCAGGGCGCCAACGCGACCGACTTCGCGATCACCTTCGTTGGCTGCGTGCTCGGCATCGCGATCCTCGCGGCCGGCCTTTCGCGCTGGCTGCTGGTCGAGATGACGCGCTGGGAGCAGGGGCTGAGCGTTGCCGCCGCGGTGCTGCTGGTCGCGCCGGGCGTCGTCAGCGGGCTGGTCGGGCTGGCCTGCTTCGCGCCGGTCGCGCTGCGGCATTGGCGCAGCTGGCGTGCGCAGAGGGCGCGCCCGGCGCCGGCCTAACCCAGGCGCCCCACGTCGAGCCCTTCGACGTCGATCTCCGGCCGCCGCCGGGCGATCGCGTCGGCGACGACGCGCGCCGAGCCGCAGGCCAGTGCCCAGCCGCTCGAGCCGTGGCCGGCGTTGAGCCAGATGCCGGACGCGCCGCTGGCACCCAGCACCGGCGGACCGTCGGGCAGCATCGGCCGCGCGCCCTTCCACACCTGCACCTGGCTCACCTGCGCGACGCCGGGGAACCAGTCGTCGAGCACCTTGTACAGCGTGTCGAGCGCGGCACTGTTCATGCGCGTGTCGCGCCCGCCGAGCTCGGCGCTGCCGGCGACGCGGATGCGCTGGCCGAAGCGGCTGACGGCGACCTTGTAGCGCTCGTCCATCACGCCCGAGCGTGGTCCGATGTCGGGATGCGCCTCGACGCGGCGCATCGGCGCGGTGACCGAGTAGCCGTGGACCGCGACCAGCGGCAGCCGCACCCCCAGTGGTGCCAGCAGCGCACGCGAGCCGACCGCCGCGCAGACGACGACGGCGTCGAACGCCTCGCTGCGCCGCTCGAACGGCTGTGCTTGCGTGATCGGGCCCTGGCCGCGCTCTTCCTCGATCATCGCGGCGAGCAGGGTCGATTCCTCGGGCGGCGAATGGATGTGCTCGACCTCGGGCCGCGGCCCGGCGCGCAGCGCGCGCACCTCGCTATGGAAGACGAACTGCACGCCGGCGCGCTGTGCCTCGTTGCGCAGCAGGACGGTGAACTGGCGGCAATTGCCGACCTCGTCGTCGGGCAGGTGGATGCCGGCCAGCAGCGGTGTGTCCGGGTTCAGGCCGGGCTCGAACTGGCGGCAGCGCTTGGCGTCGACCAGCGCGAACCGGATACCGGTCTCGGCCAGCAGCCTGAGCCCCGGGCGCGCCAGCGCGAGATCCTGCTCGGCGCGCAGCAGCACCAGGTAGCCGGCGCTGCGTTCGTAGTCGAGGCCGAGCTGGGCGGTCAGGGCGTGCAGGCGGGCGCGGCTGTAGCGTGCCAGGCGCAGCAGCCGAGCCCGGTTGGCGGCATACGACTCGGGCGTGCAGGCGCGACGCCAGCGCAGCAGCCAGCCCAGCGTGGCGAGGTCGAGCCCGGCGATGCGCACCGGCGCGTGGCGGCCGAACAGGTGCTTCAGCACCTTGCCCGTCATCCCGGGGGCAGCCCACGGCGTGACGTAGCCTGGCGCGATCACGCCGGCGTTGGCGAAGCTCGTCTCGGCGGCGACGCTGCCGCGGCGCTCGAACACCGTCACCTCGTGGCCGTCGCGCACCAGCTCCCACGCGGTGGCGACGCCGACGACGCCGGCACCGACGACGGCGACGCGCATCGGCTTCAGGCCGCGAGCGCGGACTCGATCGCCAGCGCGATGTCGAGCACGTCGTCGTCGGTGAGCGCGCCAGCCCAGACCATCAGCCCGGCGGGCAACTCGCCGGCGCGCTGGCAGGGCAGGCTGATCGCGCAGCCGTCGAGCAGGTTGACCAGCGACGGGTTGCGCAGCAGCAGGGCATTGGTGGCGAAGAAGTCGGCGTCGCTGGCGATCAGCGGCGCGAGCGGCGGCGCGACGATCGGCACCGTCGGCGACAACACGGCATCCCAGCCGGCCAGCCCGCGGGCCATTTCGTCGATCCAGGCGCGGCGCAACGCGGTCAGCTGAATGTAGTCGGCTGCCGTGAGCGCGGCACCGCGGCGGATGCGCGTCACGACGCGCAGGTCGTATTCGGCCTCGCGCGCGGCAAGCCGGTCGCGGTGCCAGGCCCAGGCCTCCGGCGGCGAGAAGCCGCCCAGCGCGTTCATCCGCTCGACCTTGTCGTGACCGGGCAGCCGCTCGATCTCGTCGATGCGCGCGCCGGCGGCAGCGATGGCGGCGAGCGAGCGCTCGAAGGCTCGCGCCACCGTTGTGTCGAGCGCGTCGACGAAGGGCCGGCGCACGACCAGCAGGCGCCGCGTGGCGAGCGGCCGGCGCGCCAGCGCGACACGGCGCTGCGCCAGGACTTCGTGCAGCAGCACCGCGTCGCGTACCGAGCAGGTCATCGCGCAGGCGGTGTCGAGCGTCGGCGACAGCGGCACGCTGCCTTCGGTGGGCGTGAGCCGCGCCGTGTTCTTGAAGCCGACCAGCCCCTGCAGTGCGGCCGGGATGCGGATCGATCCGCCGGTGTCCGAGCCGAGCGCGGCCCAGGCCGCGCCGCTGGCAACCGTGGCCGCGCCGCCCGAGGTCGAGCCGCCCGGGATGCGTGGCAACGCGTCGAGTGCGGCCGTCGCCGGGTTGGCCGGCGTGCCGTAGTGCGGATTGATGCCGATGCCGGAGAAGGCGAATTCGGTGAGGTTGCTGTGCCCCGCGATGGCCGCGCCCGCGCGGCGCAGCCGTTGCACCGCCGGGCAGTCGCCGGCTGCGGGGGGCGCGTCGGCGAGCACGCGCGAACCGGCTGTCGTCACCTCGCCCTGCACGTCGAACAGCGCCTTCACGCTCACCGCGAGACCGGCCAGCGGCGGCAGCGGCGCGCCGGCGCGGCGGCGCAGGTCGATGCCGACCGCCTCGGCGCGCGCCTGGGTATCGAAGCGCTTCAGGTAGGCGAAGCGGGCGGCGTCCGCGCCCGCGGCGGCCAGGCTGCGCTCGAAACAGGCCTCGGCGGCGCTGCGACCTTCGCGCACGTCGAGTGCCGCGGCGCAGAGATCCTGGATCATCGGCTGCTACAATTCGCGGGTTTGTCCGGGGCGTCGTCGCCGGGCGAACGAAATCGCGAACCGGCTGCTGAAGGTGTCGCGGCGGGAAGGGTGGAAGACCCGGGCCCCGCTGCGATTCGAGCCGGATTCTAGAACCAACCTTTGGAGTTGCTCCCCATGTCCGTCACCATGCGCGAGATGCTGGAAGCGGGTGTCCATTTCGGACACCAGACGCGCTTCTGGGATCCGAAGATGGCCCCGTTCATCTACGGCCATCGCAACAAGATCCACATCATCAACCTCGAGAAGACGCTGCCGGCGTTCGAGGAGGCGACGAAATTCGTGCGCCAGCTCGCGCAGCGTCGCGGCACCATCCTGATGGTCGGCACCAAGCGCCAGGCGCGCGAGGTGGTGGCGCAGGAGGCACGCCGCTGCGGCATGCCCTTCGTCGACCAGCGCTGGCTCGGCGGCATGCTGACCAACTTCAAGACGGTCAAGGGCTCGCTCAAGAAGCTCAAGGAGATGCAGGCCACCAAGGAGGCCGGCACCGACGCGATGATCAAGAAGGAGGCGCTGCTGTTCGAGCGCGAGCTGGGCAAGCTCGAGAAGGATATCGGCGGCATCCAGGACATGACCGCGCTGCCCGACGCGATGTTCGTGATCGACGTCGGCTACCACAAGATCGCGATCCAGGAAGCCAAGAAGCTCGGCATCCCGATCGTCGGCGTCGTCGACACCAACCACTCGCCGGTCGGCATCGACTACGTCATCCCCGGCAACGACGACTCGTCCAAGGCCGTCGCGCTGTATGCGCGCGCCATTGCCGACGCCGTGCTCGAAGGCAAGGCCAACGCCGGCTCGGAGGTCGCCCACGCGGCCGGCGAGGGCGACGAGTTCGTCGAGGTCAGCGAAGGCTCCTGAAGGCGGGGGCCTGCTGCTTGCTCCGCCCGGAGGCCAGCCGCCTCCGCCCCGCACGTGCCGCAAGCGCGGGTCGCCACGCCAGGCGTCGGTGACCCGTCGCGGTCCATGGAGATTCACGAGATGCCCGCAATTACCGCAAGCATGGTGGCCGAGCTGCGCGCCCGCACCGATGCACCGATGATGGAATGCAAGAAGGCGCTGACGGAGGCCGAAGGCGACCTGGGCCGGGCCGAGGAGCTGCTGCGCGTCAAGCTCGGCAACAAGGCGAGCAAGGCGGCCTCGCGCATCACGGCCGAGGGCGTGGTCGCCGCCTCGATCCGGGGCACGACCGGCGCGCTGGTCGAGGTCAACTGCGAGACCGACTTCGTCTCGAAGAACGACGCGTTCCTCGCCTTCGCGAAGGCGTGCGCCGAACGGGTCGCCGAACACGACCCGGCCGACGTCGCGGCGCTGGCGGCGTTGCCGTACTCGCAGGACGGCTTCGGCCCGACGATCGAGGACGTGCGCAAGGGCCTGATCGGCAAGATCGGCGAGAACATGACGATCCGGCGCTTTCGCCGCTTCGCCGGCGATGCCAAGCTGGCGAGCTACCTGCATGGCACGCGCATCGGCGTGGTCGTGCAGTACCAGGGCGACGACGTCGCGGCCAAGGACGTGGCGATGCACGTGGCGGCGATGAAGCCGGTCGCGCTCGCGGCGGCCGACGTGCCCGCTGCCCTGGTCGACAAGGAGCGGTCGATCGCGACGCAGAAGGCCGCCGAGGACGCCGAGAAGGCCAAGGCCGATGGCAAGGCGCCGCAGTCGCCCGAGATCGTTGCCAAGCGCGTCGAAGGCGCGGTGCAGAAGTTCCTCAAGGAGGTCTCGCTGTTCAACCAGCCGTTCGTCAAGAACGACAAGCAGACCGTCGAGCAGATGCTCAAGGCCACCGGCACCCGGGTGACGGGCTTCACGCTGTACGTGGTCGGCGAGGGGCTCGAGAAGCGCGCCGACGACTTCGCCGCCGAAGTGGCGGCCCAGGTCGCCGCTGCCAAGGGCAGCTGAGGGCTGCGCCCGCGGTGGCTTCGCTACACTGCGCGGCACCCGACAGCGCTTCAGGTTCAAGCATGCCCGCCTACCAACGCATCCTGCTCAAGCTGTCCGGCGAGGCCCTGATGGGCGACGATGCGTACGGCATCAACCGCGCCACCATCGTGCGCATCGTGCGCGAGGTGCAGGAGGTGACGGCGCTCGGCTGTCAGGTCGCGGTGGTGATCGGCGGCGGCAACATCTTCCGCGGGGTGGCCGGTGGGTCGGTCGGCATGGACCGCGCCACTGCCGACTACATGGGCATGCTGGCCACGGTGATGAACGCGCTGGCGCTGGCGGACACCATGCGCCAGGAGGGCATGACGGCACGCGTGATGAGCGCGATCGCCATCGAGCAGGTGGTCGAGCCGTACGTGCGTCCGAAGGCGCTGCAGTACCTGGAGGAGGGCAAGGTCGTCGTCTTTGCCGCCGGCACCGGCAACCCATTCTTCACCACCGACACCGCCGCGGCGCTGCGCGGCGCCGAGATCGGCGCCGAGATCGTGCTGAAGGCGACCAAGGTCGACGGCGTGTACAGCGCCGACCCGAAGAAGAACCCCGAGGCGACGCGCTACGCGCGCATCAGCTTCGACGAGGCGATCGTGCGCAACCTGCAGGTGATGGACGCGACGGCGTTCGCGCTGTGCCGCGACCAGAAGCTGCCGATCAAGGTGTTCACGATCTTCAAGCCCGGCGCGCTGCGCCGCGTCGTCATGGGCGAGGACGAGGGCACGCTGGTGCATGTGTAGGAGCGACGAATCATGACCATTGCCGAGATCAAGAGCCAGGCCGAGCAGAAGATGCACCGCTCGGTTGAGGCGCTGAACAGCGAGCTGCACAAGATCCGCACCGGCCGCGCCCACCCCGGGCTGCTCGACCAGGTGCACGTCGAGTACTACGGCTCGTCGGTGCCGATCAGCCAGGTCGCCAACGTGACCCTGCTCGACGCGCGCACGATCAGCGTGCAGCCGTGGGACAAGGGCATGGGCGCGAAGATCGAGAAGGCGATCCGCGAGTCGGACCTCGGACTCAACCCGGCCTCGCAGGGCGACCTGTTGCGCGTGCCGCTGCCGCCGCTGACCGAGGAGCGCCGCCGCGAGCTGACCAAGGTCGTGCGCCACGCCGGCGAGGAGGCCAAGATCGCCGTGCGCAACCTGCGCCGCGACGCCAACGAGCACCTCAAGCGCCTGCTCAAGGACAAGCAGGTGCCCGAAGACGAGGAGCGCCGCGCCCAGGACGACGTGCAGAAGTTGACCGACCGCACGATCGCGGAGATCGACCGGCTCGTCGCCGGCAAGGAAGCGGAGATCATGGCGGTTTGAACACACCGAACGCCACCGCCGAAGCCGCTGCAGCGCTGCCACCGGCGGCCGTGCCGCGCCACGTCGCCATCGTCATGGACGGCAACGGGCGCTGGGCCCAGAAGCGCTTCCTGCCGCGCTTCTTCGGCCACAAGCAGGGCGTCGACGCACTGGTGCGCACGGTGGCGGCGTGCGCCGACCGCGGCATCGAGTACCTCACCGTGTTCGCCTTCTCGTCGGAGAACTGGAAGCGGCCCGAGGAAGAGGTTTCCGGACTGATGGGCCTGGTGCTCGTCGCGGTGTCGAAGTACCTGACCAAGCTGGCCGGCGAGGGCGTGCGCATCCGCATCGTCGGCGACCGCCAGGCGGTGTCGGAGAAGGTCCGCCAGGCCTGGGACCGCGCCGAGACGGCGACCGCGCGCAACCGGCGCATCACGCTGTCGGTGGCGTTCAACTACGGTGGCCGCTGGGACATCGTGCAGGCGTGCCGGCAGGCGATCGCCGCCGGACTGGCGCCCGAGCAGGTCAGCGAGCAGACGCTGGCGCGCTTCATGACGATGAGCTACGCGCCCGATCCTGACCTCTTCATCCGCACCGGCGGCGAGATGCGCGTCAGCAACTTCCTGCTCTGGCAGGTCGCCTACTCGGAGCTGTTCTTCACCGATCGGCTGTGGCCCGACTTCGAGGTGGCCGACCTCGATGCCGCGCTGTCGGCGTACCGCCAGCGCGACCGCCGCTTCGGCGGCGTGAAGAGCGAGGACGCGGCACTCGCCCCGTCCGCGCTCGTCGGCGCCGGCTGAATCGGCTCGCCTGGCCATGCTCAAGCAGCGCGTCGTCACCGCCGTGATCCTGCTCGCGCTGCTGCTGCCGGCGCTGTTCGCGAGCAACCCCTGGCCGTTCGATCTGCTGACGCTGGCGCTGATCGGCGCCGCGGGCTGGGAATGGAGTCGCCTGAACGAGAGCGGCGAGGTGCCGTCGATCGCTTTCGGCGTGGCGCTGGTGCTGGCCTGCCTGGCGGCGATCGGGGTCGGCTGGACGCGCGACGCGCCGCCCGCGGTCTGGTGGCTGGCCGCGCTGGTCTGGGTGCCCGGTGGCGCCTGGGCGCTGCGCCTCGGGCCCGACTTCTGGCCGGCGTTGCCGAAGGTGGTGCGCCGCGTGGTCGGCGGGCTGGCGCTGTGGACGGCCTGGCTGGCGCTGGCCAACGGCAAGGCGACCGGGCTCAACTTCCTGCTGTCGGTGCTGTGCCTGGTGTGGGCCGCCGACATCGCGGCGTACTTCGGCGGGCGCCGCTTCGGCCGGCGCAAGCTCGCGCCGTCGATCAGCCCGGGCAAGAGCTGGGCCGGCGTGTGGAGCGGGATGGCCGGCGTGCTCGTGCTCGGCGTCGCCTGGCTGCAGTTCGACCGCAGCTTCGCGGTCGACTCGGCCAGCCTGTATTCGCGGCTGAACGAGCGCATCGGGCCGCTCGGGCTGGTGGTCGCGCTGGCCTTCCTCGCAGCGATGAGCGTGGTCGGCGACCTCGTCGAGTCGCTGGTCAAGCGCAGCGTCGGCGCCAAGGACGCCAGCAAGCTGCTGCCCGGCCACGGTGGCGTGCTCGACCGCATCGACGCGCTGCTGCCGGTGCTGCCCCTGGCGCTGGCCCTGTATGCGTTCTGACACCACACCCGCGCCGCGCCAGCGCGTCGCCATCCTCGGCTCGACCGGCTCGATCGGCACCAGCACGCTCGACGTGATCGCGCGCCACCCCGACCGCTACCAGGTTGCCGCGCTCAGCGCGCACCGGCGCGTCGAGGCGCTGCTCGAGCAGTGCCTGCGCTGGCGTCCGCGCTTCGCCGTCGCGGGCGATGCGGCGCAGGCGCGCTGGCTGGCCGAACGGCTGCGCGCCGAGGGCGTGGCCACCGAGGCGCTCGCGGGCCCCGGCGCGCTGGCCGAGGTGGCCGCGCATCCCGACGTCGACATCGTGATGGCGGCGATCGTCGGGGCCGCCGGGCTGCTGCCGTGTCTGGCCGCGGCACGCGCGGGCAAGCGGCTGCTGCTGGCCAACAAGGAGGCGCTGGTGGTCGGCGGCGCGCTGTTCACGGCCGCCGTGCGCGAGGGTAGCGCGACGCTGCTGCCGATCGACAGCGAGCATTCGGCGATCTTCCAGTGCCTGCCCGAGGACCGCGCCACCTGGCCGCAGCGCATCGACCACATCGTGCTCACCGCCTCGGGCGGGCCGTTCCGCACGCGCGACCCGGCCAGCCTCGGCCGCGTCACGCCCGACGAGGCCTGCGCGCACCCGAAGTGGGTGATGGGCCGCAAGATCTCCGTCGACTCGGCGACGATGATGAACAAGGCGCTCGAGGTGATCGAGGCGCACTGGCTGTTCGACTTGGCGCCCGAGCAGATCCGGGTCGTCATCCACCCGCAGAGCGTGATCCACTCGATGGTGGTGTGCCGCGATCATTCGGTGCTGGCCCAACTGGGCACGCCCGACATGCGCGTGCCGATCGCCTACGGGCTGGCGTTTCCCGAGCGCATCGCGTCGGGCGCGGCGGCGCTCGATTTCGCCGCGCTCGGCAGCTTCGCCTTCGAGCCGGTGGATGCACGGCGCTTTCCCGGCCTCGGCCTGGCCTGGGACGTGCTGCGCGGCGCCGCGGGGTCGAGCGCTGTGCTCAACGCCGCCAACGAGACGGCGGTCGCCGCCTTCCTCGCGGGAACCATCCGGTTCGACCGCATTCACACGGTAAACGCGCGCACGCTCGAGGACGTCGCGCCCGAGCCGGGCGAATGCGCCAGCGTCGAGGGCCTGCTGCAGCTCGATGCCCGGGCCCGCGAACGTGCGGCGCACCACGTCAAGGGGCTCGTCCGATGATCTTCACCCTGTTCGCCTTCCTGCTCGCGCTGGGCATCCTGATCGTCGTCCACGAGTACGGGCACTACCGCGTGGCGCGCGCCTGCGGCGTCAGGGTGCTGCGGTTCTCGGTCGGCTTCGGCCGCGTGCTGTGGCGCCGCCAGAAGAACCCGGACGCCACCGAGTTCACGGTCTGCGCGCTGCCGCTGGGCGGCTACGTGCGCATGCTCGACGAGCGCGAGGGCGACGTGCCGCCGCAACTGCGCGACCAGGCCTTCAACCGCAAGCCGCTGGCGCAGCGCGCGGCCATCGTCGCCGCCGGCCCGATCGCCAACCTGCTGCTGGCGATACTCCTTTACGCCGGCGCCCACTGGATCGGCATCGAGGAGCCGAAGGCCCTGCTCGGTGCGCCGGTGGCGGGCAGCGTCGCCGAGCGCGCCGGGCTGGCCGCCGGCGACTGGGTGCGCGCGGTGTCGCACGACGGCCAGCAGTGGGACGACATCCGCTCGATGACCGACCTGCGCTGGCAGCTCACGCGTTCGGCGCTGCAGGGCGAGACCGTGCAGCTGATGGTCAGCGACGGCGCCGGCCACGGTCAGCGCGTGGTGCCGCTGGACCTGTCGACGCTCGACGCGCGCGAGGTCGACGCGCAGCTGATGCGCCGCATCGGGCTGGCCGCGCCTTACAGCGAGCCCGTGCTCGGCGAGGTGAAGGGCGGCGGCCCGGCGGCGCGCGCCGGCCTGCATGCCGGCGATCGCGTGCTCGAGGTTGACGGCCAGCCGGTGGCCGACGCCGCGCAGCTGCGCGAACGCATCCGCGCTAGCATCGACGGCGACGCGGCGCGCACGATGCACTGGTCGGTACGGCGCGACGACCGGACGCTGGCGATCGACGTGAAACCGGCCGTGGTCGCCGAGGGCGAGCGCCACGTCGGCCGCATCGAGGCCTACGTCGGCCAGGCGCCGGCGATGGTGACGGTGCGCTACGGCTTCGTCGAGGGGCTGACGCAGGCGAGCCGGCGCACCTGGGAGGTGTCGGCGCTGACGCTGCGCATGCTCGGCCGCATGATCGTCGGCGAGGCCTCGCTGAAGAACCTGTCCGGGCCGATCACGATCGCCGACTACGCCGGACAGTCGGCGCGGCTCGGGCTCGGCTACTACCTCGGCTTCCTCGCGCTGGTCAGCGTCAGCCTGGGCGTGCTCAACCTGCTGCCGCTGCCGATGCTCGATGGCGGGCACCTCATGTATTATCTTTTCGAGGGAGTGACCGGTCGCCCGGTCTCGGAGTTGTGGCTCAAGTGGCTGCAGCGCGGAGGCGCACTCATCATGCTGCTGATGATGTCACTCGCCCTATCCAACGACGTGGCACGTCTCCTCGGCCTCCACTAAATGCTCGCTGCGCCCAGCCTTCTTCGCCTCGCTCGTCCCACCGTTCAAGCCATCGCCCTCGCCGCCGCCCTCGCGGCGCCGGCTGCGTGGGCGGTCGAGCCGTTCACGCTCAAGGACATCCGCGTCGAGGGCCTGCAGCGCACCGACGCAGGCACCGTGTTCGCCTCGCTGCCGTTTCGCGTCGGCGACACCTATACCGACGAGAAGGGCGCCGCGGCGCTGCGCGCGCTGTTCGCCACCGGGCTGTTCAAGGACGTGCGCATCGAGATCGAGGGCGACGTCGCGGTCGTCATCGTCGACGAGCGGCCGATCATCGCCAGCGTCGAGTTCGTCGGCATCAAGGAGTTCGACAAGGACGCGCTCACCAAGTCGCTCAAGGACGTCGGCATCGGCGAAGGCCAGCCGTTCGACAAGGCGCTGGCCGACCGCGCCGAGCAGGAGCTCAAGCGCCAGTATCTGACGCGCAGCCTGTACGGCGCTGAAGTCGTGACGACCATCACGCCGCTCGAGCGCAACCGCGTCAACGTCCTGTTCACGGTCAACGAGGGCGAGGCGGCGAAGATCAAGGAGATCCGCATCCTCGGCTCGTCGGCGTACTCCGAGAGCACGCTCAAGGGGCTGATGGACCTGACGACTGGCGGCTGGCTGACCTGGTACACCAAGAGCGACCGCTATTCGCGCGCCAAGCTCAATGCCGACCTGGAGACGATCCGCGCCTACTACCAGAACCGCGGCTACCTCGAGTTCGCCGTCGAATCGACGCAGGTCACGATCTCGCCCGACAAGCAGGACATCTCGATCATCATCACGGTGAAGGAGGGCATCCCCTACACCGTGACCGAGGTGAAGCTCGAGGGCGACTACCTCGGCAAGGAAGAAGAGTTCAAGACGCTGGTGCGCATCAAGCCCGGCCAACCCTACCGTGCCGCCGACGTCGCCGAGACGACGCGCCTGTTCGGCGAACGCTTCGGCAGCTTCGGCTACGCCTTCGCGCACACCGAGCCGCGCACCGACATCGATCGCACCACCGGCCAGGTCGCGGTCACCCTGGTGGCCGACCCGCAGCGCCGCGTCTATGTGCGCCGCATCGCCGTCGCCGGCAACACCAAGACGCGCGACGAGGTGGTGCGGCGCGAGTTCCGCCAGTTCGAGTCGTCGTGGTACGACGCGCAGAAGATCAAGCTGTCGCGCGACCGGGTCGACCGGCTCGGCTACTTCAGCGAGGTCAACGTCGATACCGACGAGGTGCCGGGCTCGCCCGACCAGGTCGACCTGACGATGAACGTGAAGGAGAAGCCGACCGGCAACCTGCTCATCGGCGCCGGCTTCTCGAGCGCCGAGAAGCTGTCGCTGACGGCGTCGATCAAGCAGGAGAACGTGTTCGGCTCGGGCAACTACCTCGGCCTCGAGCTGAACACCAGCAAGTTCAACCGCACGCTCGTGCTGTCGACGGTCGACCCCTATTTCACGATCGACGGCGTGTCGCGCGCGTTCGACGCCTACTACCGCACCAGCCGCCCGCTGAACAGCCAGGGCGAGGAATACCAGCTGGTGACGCCCGGCGTGTCGGTGCGCTTCGGAATCCCGTTCTCGGAATACGACACCGTGTTCGTCGGCATCGGCTACGAGCGCACCGAGATCCGCGGCAACGCGCTGCCCAACAACTACTTCCTCTACCGCGAGCAGTTCGGCTCGGTCAGCAGCACCGTGCCGCTGACGGTCGGCTGGTCGCGCGACCAGCGCGACAGCGCGCTCGTGCCGACCACCGGGCGCTACCAGCGCGTCAACCTCGAGGCCGGCGTGCTCGGCGACGTGCGCTACCTGCGCAGCAGCTTCCAGGTGCAGCAGTACTTCCCGCTGTCGCCGCGCTTCACCCTCGGGCTGAACGCCGAGCTGGGGGTCGGCAAGGGCTACGGCGGGCGACCCTATCCGATCTTCAAGAACTTCTTCGGCGGCGGCCTCGGCACGGTGCGCGGGTTCGACCAGGGGTCGCTCGGTCCGGTCGACGTGACCGGCGCCTACATCGGGGGCACGCGGCGCTTCAACGCCAACGCCGAGCTGTACCTGCCGGTGCCGGGCACCGGCAACGACCGCACGCTGCGCTGGTTCGGCTATTTGGATACCGGCAACGTCTGGGGCGAAAACGAAAAGGTGACGGCGAGCAGCCTGCGCGCCTCGGCCGGCCTGGGACTGTCGTGGGTGTCGCCGGTCGGGCCGCTGAAGCTGTCCTACGGCACGCCGATCCGCAAGCAGCCCGGCGATAGAATCCAGCGTCTTCAATTCCAGATCGGAACCGCGTTTTGATGAATCGACGTCCGTCGCCCAGGCCGTGGCTGGCCGCCGCCGCGCTCGCGCTCGCCGCGGCCACGGCGCACGCGCAGGAGTTGAAGATCGGCTATGTCAACAGCGATCGCGTGCTGCGCGACGCGGTGCCCGCGAAGGCAGCGCAGTCCAAGCTCGAGGCCGAGTTCGGCAAGCGCGAGAAGGACCTGGCCGACATGGCCAACAAGCTCAAGGCCGCCTCCGACAAGCTCGAGAAGGACGCGCCGACACTGCCTGAGTCCGAGCGCACGCGCCGCCAGCGCGACCTCGTCGACCAGGACCGCGAGTTCCAGCGCAAGCGCCGCGAATTCCAGGAAGACCTGAATCAGCGCAAGAACGAGGAGCTGGCGTCGGTCGTCGAGCGCGCCAACAAGGTCATCAAGCAGATCTTCGAGACCGAGAAGTACGACCTCATCCTGCAGGAGGCCGTCTTCGCCGGTCCCAAGGTCGACATCACCGACAAGGTGATCAAGGCACTGAACGCGCAGAGCCCCGGCGCGAAGTGATGTGAAGCCGGCGACGCTCGGCGAGATCGTCGCGGCGCTCGGCGGCGAACTGGCCGGCGATCCGGCGCAGGCCGTCACCCGGCTCGGCGCGCTCGAAGGCGCCGATGCCGCCACGCTGACCTTCCTCGCCCACCCGCGCTACCAGGCGCAGCTGGCCACGTCGCGCGCCGGCTGCGTGATCGTCGCCCCGGCGGTTCGCGAGGCGGCACTGGCGCGCGGCGCCGCCATCGTCGCACCCGACCCCTATCTCTACTTCGCCCGGCTCACGCAGTGGTGGGCGGCGCGGACGCGTCGGCCGGCGCCGGCGGGCCTCCACCCGACCGCGGTCGTCGATCCCGCGGCCCGCGTCGCCGGCAGCGCCAGCATCGGCGCGTTCGTCGTCATCG
>JBLMVT010000408.1:0-3947 GCA_050256835.1 Betaproteobacteria bacterium
CGCGAGATCCTGCTGGCCGTGAACCGCAGCGACTATCCGGTCATCCAGGCGTTCGCGATCTACCTTGCGGTGATCACGATGGCAGTGAACCTGGCGACCGACGTGCTGTACCGCTGGGTCGACCCGCGGGTGGTGCTCAAGTGAGCGCCGTCGTCGCACCGCCCCCCGTCGCCCCGGTGGCCGCGCCACGCGCCGAACGCGGCGAGGGCGTGTGGATGCTGGCCTGGCGGCGCTTTCGCGGCGACCGCGTCGGCATGGTCTCGCTCGGCATCGTCGCCGTCTTCGTGCTGCTGATGCTGGCCTCCGCGCTCGGCGTGGTCGCCGCGCACTGGCAGGCCGAGGTCGGCGTGCCGAGCGCACCGCCGACCTTCCTCGGCCCGGCGGCGAAGCCGGCCGACGCGGCCGGGCCGGCGGCGAGCGCGCCGCGCGTCGACCTCTCGGCGGTCGACCCGCTCGCGCCGCGCTACGCCGAGTGGGCCGCGCTGGCGCAGAAGTACAAGACCCGCGAGCCGGTGATGCGGCAAACGCTGCCTTTCGGCGGCGACCGGCTCGGCCGCGACGTGCTTGCCAAGGCCGTCAAGGGCGCACAGGTGTCGATCTTCGTCGGCGTGCTCGCCGCGGTGCTCGCCACCGCGATCGGCACCGTGCTCGGCGCGCTCGCCGGCTTCTTCGGCGGCCGGACGGGCGACCTGCTCGAGTGGCTGTACAACGTGTTCACCGCGATGCCGACGATCCTGCTGATCTTCGCCTTCGCCGCGGTGCTCGGCCGCGGCATCGCCTCGGTGGTTCTGATCCTCGGCTTCGCCGGCTGGCCCGGCATCTACCGGCTGATCCGCGCCGAGTTCCTCAAGCACGCGGTGCGCGAGTACGTGCGCGCCGCCGAGGCCGTCGGTGTCGGCCCCGGCGGGCGCATGTTCCGCCACATCCTGCCCAACGTCAGCCACGTCGTGCTGGTGCAGCTGTCGGTCTACGTGGTCGGCTTCATCAAGGCCGAGGTGATCCTGTCGTACCTGGGGCTGGGCGTCGGCGTCGACCAGGTCAGCTGGGGCACGATGCTCGCCGAGGCACAGAGCGAGCTGATCCTCGGGCACTGGTGGCAGCTCGTCGCCGCCACCGCGTTCATGGCCGTCTTCGTCACCGCGTTCTCGCTGATGACCGACGCCCTGCGCGACGCGCTCGACCCGAAGCTGCTCGGCGCCGAATGAGCCCATGCTGCTGAGCATCGACCACCTGCGCGTGCGCTTTCGGCTCGGCCGCGGCGAGCAGGCGAGGTATGCCGAGGCGGTCGGCCGCGGCGAGCAGGCGGTGAGCTTCGACGTGCCGGAGAACGCGACCCTCGCGCTGGTCGGCGAATCGGGCTCGGGCAAGAGCGTCACCGCGATGTCGGTACTCAACCTGCTGCCCGCCAACGCCGAGCGGCGCGGCGCGATCCGCTTCGACGGCCGTGACCTGCTCGCCGCTTCGGGCGCCGAGCTGCGGCGGCTGCGCGGGCGCGAGATCGCCTGCGTGTTCCAGGAGCCGCAGACCTCGCTCAACCCGGTGATCAACGTCGGCGCGCAGATCGCCGAGCCGCTCGTCCGGCACCTTGGCCTCGGTCGCCGCGCGGCCTGGCGCCGTGCCGAGGAGCTGCTTGCCGAGGTCGGCCTCGCCGAGCCGCGCCGGCGCCTCGACGCCTACCCGCACCAGCTCTCGGGCGGCCAGCAGCAGCGCGTGATGATCGCCATCGCGCTGGCCTGCCAGCCACGCCTGCTGATCGCCGACGAGCCGACCACCGCGCTCGACGTGACGATCCAGCGCCAGATCCTCGAGCTGCTGGCGCGGCTGAAGGCCAGCCACCGCATGAGTCTGCTGTTCATCAGCCACGACCTCGCGCTGGTCGGCGAGATCGCCGACCAAGTGGTCGTGATGCGCGAGGGCACGGTGCGCGAGCAGGGCCCGGTCGAGCGCATCTTCCGCGCGCCCCGCGACGCCTACACCCGGGCCCTGCTCGAGTGCCGACCGACGCTCGAGCAGCGGCGCGCTCGGCTCAAGGTCGTCGATGCCGCACCGGCCGCCCGCGACGAGCTGCCGCCGCGCGTTCGCGATGCCGGCGCGCCGGTCGTGCTGGAGGCGCGCGGGCTGACCAAGAGCTTCTGGATCCGCCGTGGCGTGTTCGGGCGCAGCGAGTTCAAGGCCGTCGGCCGCGACGGGCGCGGCGTCGGCTTCACGCTGCGCCGCGGCCACACGCTGGGAGTGGTCGGCGAATCGGGTTCGGGGAAGACGACGCTCGGGCTGGCGCTACTGCACCTGCACGAGCCCAACGGCGGGCCGGCGCTCGGGCAGGCGCTGTTCAACGCCGGCGGCCAGTCGACCGACCTGATCGCGCTCTCGGCGCGCGACTGGCTGCCGATGCGCCGGCGTATCCAGATCGTGTTCCAGAACCCGTACGCCTCGCTCAACCCGCGCTTCACGGTCGCCCAGACGCTCACCGAGCCAATGACGGTCCACCGCATCGGCGCCGACGCCGCCGAGCGCGAGCGGCGCGCGCTGGCGCTGCTGGCGAAGGTCGGCCTCGACGAGCGCGCGCTCGCCAGATACCCGCACGAGTTCTCCGGCGGCCAGCGCCAGCGCATCGCGATCGCGCGCTGCCTCGCGCTCGACCCCGAGGTACTGGTGCTCGACGAGGCGGTGAGCGCGCTCGACGTGTCGGTGCAGGCGCAGGTGCTCAACCTGCTGAAGGACCTGCAGGACGAACTCGGCCTGGCCTACGTCTTCATCAGCCACGACCTCGCCGTCGTTCGCTTCATGGCCGACGAGGTGCTGGTGATGAAGGACGGCGACGTGGTCGAGCAGGCGCCGGTCGAGCAGCTGCTGGCCGCGCCGCGCGAGGAGTACACGCGCCGGCTGCTGGCGGCGATCCCGCGCGGGTACCGCGAGGCGGCCTGAGGCCGCGAGCGACGAAACCGGTCCGCGCTGTAACGCCGCGCTTACCAAGGCGCCGCGTTTCGGCCGCGCCCGAAGCAGCCGCTCCTGCTGCTGCGTGATCTTGTTCTCGCCGGGAGGCAGCGCCGCGGCCTGGCACGGATGCTGCGCTGGAGAGCGCACAAGACGCTCAGGGAACACGCCACCATGCCGCTGCAAGCACCGCCGTTCGTTCGCCGCCGCCGCCCCGCCGGGCCGCGCTGCCGCGGCGGCGCGTCGTCGCTGTTGCGGCTGGCGCAGCCGGCCTGCGCCGGCAGCCTCGGGCCCTGGGTCGTGCGCGCCGCCGGCTGCGCACCGATCGTCGCCGCGGTCGGTGCACCCGCGTCGGCCGGACCGGCGCGCGTGCCGAGCATCATCACCCGGTTGCTGCCGAGCCACGAACTGGCCGGCACCTGACTTCGACGGAGAGCCCTGCCATGCCGCCGCGACCCCTGCATCCCGCCCCGCGCCAGAGCGCGCCGTGTGCCCCGCGCAGCGTCGGCCAGGCAACGCCGAACGACGCCCGTCGCTTCAAGGTCCTGCAGTCGAGCCGCGCCCCGGCGCAGCTGTCGCTGTTCGGCGCGCTGCCGACGCGCTGAGCCACCCGCGGGCCGCACGCCCGCGCTGACAACGCTTCCCGGACCGCTTGACGTCCAGGGGAGGCGGGCAACCCGGGGTCGATGAGAGCGAGCCCCCGGACCCTGTCCCGCTTCCCCTTCTTTTTTTGTGGCTCCGCGACCGGCGCACCTACACTCTCGCGCCAACCGGCGAGCGCCGGGTCGAACGACGAGGAGCCTTGCCGATGAGCCTGCTTGCGCAATGGCGCGTGCGCGCCGCCCTGCCCGGCGTGGTGGTCGCCCCGGACGAGCGCCTGCCCTGGCCGCAGACCGCGGCGATGGGCGTGCAGCACGTGATCGCGATGTTCGGCGCGACGGTGCTGGCGCCGCTGCTGATGGGCTTCGATCCCAACGTCGCGATCCTGATGTCGGGCATCGGCACCTTGATCT
>JBLMVT010000409.1:0-11152 GCA_050256835.1 Betaproteobacteria bacterium
GTGCCGTGTTCGCCGAACTGGCCGGCCGGCCGGCGCCGCTGGCCGACGCCGTCGTCTGGTTCACGCACAACTTCCGCTTCGGCGCCGGCTCGGCGATCGGCCGGCTGGCCGCCGACATCAACGCCGGCCGCGCGGCCGCGGCGCTCGACGGGCTGCGCGCCGGCGGCGACGCGCGCTGGATCGACGACGCCGGCGCGGCGCCCGCGCCCGAGACCTGGCGCTGCATCGAGGACGGCCTGGCGCCGTACCTCGCGACCGTGCTGCGCGACCCGTCCGACCCCGGCGCGGTCACCGAGGCCTTCGGCACCTCTCGCGTGCTGTGCGCCGTGCACGAGGGCCCGCGCGGCATGCTCGCGGTCGACGCGCACGCGAGCCGCCACGCGCGTGCGGTGCTGGCGCCGCTGGCCGCGCGCCATGTTGTTGCCGGCTCGGACTGGTACCCTGGCCGGCCGGTGATGGTGCTGCGCAACGACCCGGTGCAGCGGCTCTACAACGGTGACATCGGCATCGCCCTGCCCGACGCGGCCGGCGAGCTGAAGGTCTTCTTCCCGGACGCCGGCGGCGGCTTTCGCGCCGTCGCCCCGCTGCGCCTGCCCGAGCACCGCAGCGCCTTCGCGATGACGGTGCACAAGTCGCAGGGGTCGGAGTTCGACGACGTGCTGGTCCTGCTGCCCGCCGAGCGCAGCCGCGTGCTGACGCGCGAGCTGCTCTACACCGCGGTGACGCGCGCGCGCCGCAGCGTCACGCTGGCCGGCGGGGCGCCGGTGGTCGAGGCGGCGATCGCGGCGCCGACGCAGCGGGTCTCGGGGTTGCTCGCGCGGTTGCGCGACGAAGCCTAGACTGTGCCGCTTCGACCGACAGGCACACGATGAACGACCCGCAACGCCGACAGGACTGGGACCCGACCTCCGAGGCCGTGCAGCGCGACCAGCGCGCCGCCTACGACGAGTTGCGCGAGCGCTGCCCGGTCGCGCACAGCGACCTGCTCGGCTGGTCGCTGTTCCGGCACGCCGACGTGCTGCGGGCGCTCGAAGACCCGGCGACCTTCAGCAGCGTCGTGTCGGCACACCGCGCGGTCCCGAACGGCATGGATCCGCCCGAACACACCGAGTACCGGCGCATCGTCGAACCCTACTTCAGCGCCGAGCGCGTGCAGGAGTTCGAGCCGCGCTGCCGCGCCATCGCCGCCGGCCTGGCGCGTTCGCTGTCCGGACGCGACGCGGTGGAGTTCGTCGCCGGGTTCGCCGATCCGTTCGCGGTGCAGGTGCAGTGCGCCTTCCTCGGCTGGCCCGACGCGATGCGCATGCCGCTGCAGCGCTGGACGCTGCGCAACTACGCGGTGCGGCGCGGCGCCGACCGTGCGGCGTCGGCACGCATCGCCGCCGAGTTCGAACAACTCGTGCTCGACATGCTGAGCGCGCGGCGCGGCGCCGACGACGCTGCCGAAGACGACGTCACCTCGCGCCTGATGCGCGAGCGCGTGTGGGGCCGGCCGCTCGCGGACGGCGAGATCGTCAGCATCCTGCGCAACTGGACGGTCGGCGAGATTGCCACGATCTCGGCCGCGGTCGGCATCGTCGTGCACGACCTCGCCTGCCACCCCGACCGGCAGGCTGCGCTGCGCGCGCAAGCCGCGCGGCTGCCGGCTGCGATCGACGAGATGCTGCGCCTGCACGGGCCGCTGGTGACGAACCGCCGCGTCGCCACCTGCGCGGTGGAGGTCGGCGGCCGGCGCATCGCGGCCGGCGAGCGCGTCACGCTGAACTGGGTCGCCGCCAACCGCGACGAGCGCGCCTTCGACGACGCGCTGGCGTTCCGTCCCGAGCGCGACCCGTCCGCCAACCTGCTGTACGGCGCGGGCATCCACGTCTGCCCCGGCGCGCCGCTGGCCCGCATGGAACTGCGCGTGGCGATCGAGGAACTGCTCGCCGCCACCGCGCGCATCGAGCCGGCCGACGCGCCGCCGTCGCTCGCCGCCTACCCCGCCAGCGGCTTCGTCGCCCTGCCGCTGCGGCTGCACCGGCCATGACGTCGCTCGGCAGGAAGGCCAATGGCTTGCGGCTCGAGCGCATGCGCGCCTCGCTGCTCTGGGCGGGCGAGGCCTTTTGCAACCTCCGCCCGATCCTGCCGGGCCTGCGCGATGCGGGCGTCGAACGCCCGACGATCGGCGAGTTCCTGTGCGGCGGCGACCGGCGCGTGCCGCGCGGTCCCCTGCCTTCCATCGACCCCAGGCCGGTGTGGTCCGGCAAGCCGGGCTCCGGCCTGCGCGCCACCTGGCTCGGGCACTCGACCGTGCTGATCGAGATCGACGGCCTGCGCGTGCTGACCGACCCGGTGTGGGGTCCGCGCGCCTCGCCCACGAGGTTCGCCGGGCCGAAACGCTTCCAGCCCGTCCCGGTCGCCCTGCGCGAGATGCCGCCGGTCGACCTGGTGCTGGTTTCGCACGATCACTACGACCATCTCGACTACCCGACGATCCGCGCGCTGGCGCGACTCGACGTGCCGTTCGTCACGTCGCTCGGCGTCGGCGCCCACCTCGAAGCCTTCGGCGTGGCGCCGCAGCGCATCACCGAGCTCGACTGGTGGGAGTCGTACACGCTGCCGCGCGCCGACCTCACCGTGACGGCCGCACCGGCGCAGCATTTCTCCGGCCGCGGGCTGAAGGATCGCAACGCGACGCTGTGGTCGTCACTCGTCGTGCGGTCTTCGCGGCACGCCGTCTTCTTCAGCGGCGACACCGGCCTGACGACGCAGTACGCCGCCATCCGCGAGCGTCTCGGGCCGTTCGACCTCGTCATGCTCGAGGTGGGCGCGTTCCACCCCGCGTGGGGCGACATTCACCTCGGCCCGACCCATGCCCTCGAAGCGCATGCGCTCCTCGGGGGCGGCGCCTTCCTGCCGGTGCACTGGGGTACCTTCAGCCTGGCGATGCATGCGTGGGACGAGCCGGCGGAGACGCTGATCGCGCTCGCACCCAAGCGTGGCATTCCTCTGCTCATGCCGCGCCTGGGCGAGCCGGTCGAACCCGCGCACGCCGGCGAGCCGACCGCCTGGTGGCGCGGGGTCGACGCCGTCGAGCAACCGCCGGCGCCGGCGAACGCCCCCGTGCAGGGACTGCCCAGGTCGATGCCGTGGCCGCTGGACTAGCGACAGCAGACTCCGAACCGCTCAGCCAGCGCGCTTCTTCACGTCGTCCTGGAAGAACGCGTTCAGCTCCCGGTGGGGGGCGGCGTCGGCGAAGCCGTCGAACCGGCCTTCCCCGGCGAGGGCACGCGCGGCGCGCAGGAAGCCGCCCCAGGCGGCGCGCGCCAGCGCGCCACCGACGCTGACGCGGCGCACGCCGAGCTCCGCGAGCTTCGCCACCGTCCATTCGCTCGCCGCGCCGACCAGCACGTTGACCGGCCGGGGAGCGACGGCGGCAACCACCGCCGAGATCTCCTCACGCGTGCGCAGGCCCGGCGCGTAGAGGCAGTCCGCGCCGGCGTCCGCATAGGAGCGTAGCCGCGCGATCGTCTCGTCGAGATCGGGCCGCCCGACCAGGAAGCACTCGGCGCGGCCGACCAGCAGGGCGTCTCCGCCGGTGGCGTCGATCGCCCGCCGCGCCGCGCGGATCCGCTGCGTCGCCTCGTCCAGCGTGTACAGCGGGCGTTCGGCGTCGCCGGTCGAGTCCTCGATCGACAGCCCGGCCACTCCCGTCTCGACGGCCAGGCGGACGCTTTGCTCGATCCCGGCGGGGTCGGGCGCGAAGCCGCTTTCGAAGTCGGCGTTGAGCGGCACGTCGATCGCCGCGACGAGCTCCGCGAAGTGGGCCAGCGCCATGTCGCGCGAGATGCCGTTGTCGGGGTGGCCGCGCGACCACGCGAAGCCCGAGCTCGTGCTCGCCAGTGCCTCGAAGCCGAGACCCTGCAGCATGCGCGCGCTGCCCACGTCCCACGGGTTCGGGATGACGAAGCAGCCGCGTTCGTGCAGGCGCCGGAATGCGCGCCGCTTGTCGGCGATGCCGGGACGGGGGTTTGGCATGGAATCGATGCGGCAAGGGCGGACTTGCGCGATTCAGGGCAACGGGGTGGACGAAGGGGCTCGAACTGACACGCCCGAACTCTACACGCCATGGAATTGCGCGTCGCACTCGAGGAACTGCTCGCAGCGACGCGCCGGATCGCGCCGCTGCGCGCACCTGGCCGTCGACCGCGCATGGCATGAAGAGGGGCGCTGCGGCCCGTTGAGGATCCACGGGCCGTGGTGCCGCGTTGCCGCAAGGCGGCGCGCGAACGACACGCGGGATTGACACAACGGAAGACTGCCCGCGCTTGAGCGAACTCAAGCCTCTTCGCCCTCGGGGAACAACCATTGTTGTCATCTCAATCAACTCGGATCTGCCATGAACATCCAGCGGCTTCCCCGCCCACGGCTTGCCCTTTCCGCCTTACTCGGTGCCGTGCTCGCCGCCTGCGGTGGCGGTGGCGGGGGCGGGCCGGAGCCGATCACCGTGTCCGAGGCGCCCCGCATCGAGGCGGCGTCGGCCGGCTCCGACATCAGCCTCGCCAACTACCAGGGCCTGGCGCCGCAGCTGGCACAACTCGTCCTCACTTCCACCGGCAGCGGCTACCTCGGCGCCCGCGTCAGCGCGATGTCGGCCGGCCGGGGTCGAAGCCAACTGGCCGAGACCGTCGGACCATTCCCCTGCGCCAACAGCGGCGGGACCCTCACGCTCACCGGCACCGACAACAATGGCAACGGACAGTTCGACGCCGGCGACACCGCGTCGATCACCTACTCCAACTGCCAGGCGGACGTCGGCGCACCGGTAATCGACGGCACGTTCAACTTGAGCGTCAACCGAAGCGAACTGGATGCGAACGGCGACGCGACCGCGGTCGACTTCGACGGCTCGATGGTCAACCTCACCGAAGGCACGCTCGCAACCTTGAACGGGCCGTTCAGGGTCGTGCGTGCCGAGTGCGATCCGACCGGCATCTGCGGCCACCAGCGCGTCTCGTTCCGCGACGCCACCGCCACCCACGCCGGTCAGACGGTCGTGCTGCGGCTGGATGTGCTCACCGTGCACGGCGGCGGCGAAAACACCGAGATCAGCGGAGCGGTCGGGGTGGGCGGGCAGTTCTACGCGCTGGTCCCCGCCGCCGGCGAGCGCTTCGTCGTCGCCACCGGGCAGGCCCTCCCTCAGTCGGGCCGCATGCGCATGCTCGACGCGGCCAGCGATGCACTCGAGATCAAGGGAGCGACCGGGGACTTGGTCGACTTCCGTTTCTTCCCTAGCGGCAGCACCGCGGCGACGGGCAGCTGGCTCGGTCAGCCGTGGAGTGCGTTCCAGTGAGGCGGTCGCCGCGCGCGGCGTCGATGCTGACGGCGCTCGTGGGAGAGGGACGGGAGGCTGTCCGGAGAGCGCGATATCGCTGACTTTGTGGGGTGGCTGATGGGACTCGAACCCACGACAACGGGAATCACAATCCCGGACTCTACCAACTGAGCTACAGCCACCGCAGAGCGCGAAAGTATAAGGCCCCGCGCCGCAGGCGCGGGCGCGGTCAGCTAGCCGGCGTGCTGGCGACCTCGCCCGGCTTGACCAGGACCTCGGCCTTGTAGCGGGTCTTCAGCGCATCGTAGTACGCCTGCTGCTCGGCCAGCGACCAGGCCTGTCCGTATTGCGCCTGCGCCTGCTTGGGATCGCCGGCGGCCGGGTCGCGGCCGAGCACCTTCTCGACCCGGGCGACCGCATAGCCCTGGCTGCCGAGATCGATGCCGATCCAGGCCGGCAGCTTGCTCGCGTCGGCCTTCAGCGCGGCATCGACCACCTGTGGCGGCTGGCCCTGGCGCTGCACGCGCGACACGGTCAGCGTCTGGCCGCTCGACGCCAGGGCCGGATCCTTCTTCGCGGCGGCGAGCAGCGCCTCGCCGGCCTTGCGCGCCAGTTCGGAGGCCTGGGCCTGCACCACTGCCTCGTGCACCTGCGCCTTCACCTCGTCGAACGGCTTGCGGTGCGCCGGCGTGTACTGCACCACGCGCGCCGAGACGAGCTGATTCGGGCCGGTCTCGATCGCCTCGGTGTTGCGCTTATTGCGCAGCGCATCGTTGCCGAACACCGCGGCGAGCAGCTTGGCGCTGGCGAGCGGGCCGGTTGCGCCGGGTGCGGGCTGGCGCGTCACGGTGGCCGTCTTCACCTCGAGGCCGAGCTTGTCGGCCGCCGGCTTGAGGCTGTCGGACTGCTCGTAGACGGTGTTGGTGAACTGATCGGCGGCGTCGGCGAAGCGCTTCTGCGCCTGCTGCTTCTTCGCCTCGGCCTCGATTTCGCCGCGCACCGCGTCGAACGGCTTGACCTGGCCGCCGCGCACCGCGGTGAGCTTGATGATGTGGTAGCCGAAGTCGCTCTGGACGATTCCGCTGATCTCGCCGGGCTTGAGCTTGAACACCTCGTCCTCGAACGGCTTGACCATCGCCCCGCGGCCGAAGAAGTCGAGGTCGCCGCCCTTTTCCGCCGAGCCCGGGTCGTCGGAGTCCTTCTTCGCCAGCTCGGCGAACGAGTCGGGCGACTTCCTGAGCTGCTCGAGGATCGATTCGGCCTTGGCCTTCGCCTTGGCGCGCTCTTCGGCCGAGGCGTTCTTGTCGACCTTGACGAGGATGTGGCTGGCGCGCCGCTCCTCGGGCGTGCCGAAGCGCGCCTTGTTCTCCTCGTAGTACTTGCGCAGGTCGTCCTCGGAGACCTTGATGCCCTTGGCGATCGTGTCGAGGTCGAGCATGGCGTACTGGATCTGCGCCTGGTCGGGCGCCTCGAACTGCGCGGCGTGCGCCGGGTCGTCGTACCAGGCCTTGAGCTGGGCGTCGGTTGGCTCGATCTTCGCCGCGTAGTCCTTGCTGTCGAAGCGCGTGAGCTGCAGCTGGCGCTGCTGGAACAGCGCGTCGAGCGCGGCCGCCGCGACCGCGGGGGGCGCGAGCACGGTCTCGTCGATGCCAGCCACCACCTGCCGGACCGAATAGTCCTGGCGCAGCCGCTCGGTGAACTGCGCCGGCGACATGCCCTGCGCGAGCAGCGCGTCGCGGTTCAGGCTGCCATCGGCATTGCGCACGATCGCCAGTTGCGGGTCGGCGGCGAACAGATGCTGCAGCCGCGCGTCGGTGGTCGTCAGGTGCAGCCGGTCGGCGGCGGCGAGCATGACGTTCTCGCGCACCAGCGCCTGCAGCGTGGCAAAGCGCATCTGCGGCGTGTCGAGCATGCTGGCGTCGGCGTTGGGCATCTGCCTTCGCAGACGCTCGAGCTGGTTGCGCCAGGCGTTGTCCCATTCGGCCTGCGTGATGTGATGGCTGCCGACCTTGGCCACGGTCGACGCCGCGCCGCCCTCGGTGAAGCGGCTGTAGCCCTGGATGCCGAAGAACACGAAGGACGGGAAGACCAGCAGCACCAGCACGAACTGGAACAGCTTGGTATGCCGGCGGATGAAATCGAACATCGATGGCGGATGGAAAAAAGGCGAACCTCGTTCGCCTTTGTCGTGTGCATTCTATCGGACGCGTCCGGCGTCCCTGGTGGGTGCTGAGGGGTTCGAACCCCCGACCTACGCCTTGTAAGGGCGCCGCTCTGCCGCTGAGCTAAGCACCCGGCGTGCGGGGCGCGACGATCAGTTGATCGCGTCCTTCAGCGCCTTGCCGGCGCGGAACTTCGGCACCTTGGCGGCCTTGATCTTGATCGCCGCGCCGGTGCGCGGATTGCGCCCGCTGCGCGCGGCGCGCTTGGAAACGGTGAAGGTGCCGAATCCGACCAGCGACACGCTGCCGCTCTTCTTGAGCGTCGACTTGACGCCACCGATCATGGCCTCGAGCGCACGCGTCGCGGCGGCCTTGGAGATGTCGGCCTGCTTGGCGATGTGCTCGATCAGTTCGGATTTGTTCACTGATGGGTCCCCTCAAAAAAGTGTCTCGAGAAAGTGTTCGGTGTGAAGAATCGGGCTGCGCAAGCCCCGCCTCACGCGCAGCGCGAACGATTACAGCCGCGCCCCTTTGCAGTGTCAAGGAGGAAGCGGATTCTATGTGCAAAGGACGGGCACGCGGACGGGGGATTCGCCTCGTGCGCGGCGCGCGTGCGATGCTGCGCACGGGCCCGCGCTCGTCTCACGTCTGCAGCGCTGCCGCGACCGCGCGACCGACGTCCTCGGTGCGGTCGTTGCCACCGAGGTCCGGCGTGCGCGGGCCGCCGTGCGCGGGCTCGAGCACCTGCTCGATCGCGCGCAGCACCGCGTCGTGCGCGTCGCGGTGGCCCAGAAAGTCGAGCAGCAGCGCGCCCGACCAGATCTGGCCGATCGGGTTGGCGATGCCGCGGCCGGCGATGTCGGGCGCCGAGCCGTGCACCGGCTCGAACAGCGAAGGCCACTCGCGCGTCGGGTTGAGGTTGGCCGACGGCGCGATGCCGATCGTGCCGGTGCACGCCGGCCCGAGGTCGGACAGGATGTCGCCGAACAGGTTGCTCGCCACGACGACGTCGAACGCCTGGGGCCGCTGAACGAAGTGCGCGGTGAGGATGTCGATGTGAAAGCGGTCGACCGCGACCTGCGGATACTGCTTCGCCATCGCCTCGACGCGTTCGTCCCAGTACGGCATGGTGATCGAGATGCCGTTGCTCTTGGTCGCCGAGGTGAGCTTGCGGCGCGGCCGCTGCATCGCGGCCTCGAAGGCGAAGGCGAGCACGCGGTCGATGCCGACGCGGCTCATCACCGTCTCCTGCACGACGATCTCGCGCGGCGTGCCCTCGTACATGCGCCCGCCGATGCTCGAGTACTCGCCCTCGGTGTTCTCGCGCACGATCAGCATGTCGATGTCGCCGGGCTGTAGCGGCCGGCCCTGGCGGTCGACCAGCGGCGAGCGGATGCCCGGCATGAGCCGCGCCGGACGCAGGTTGACGTACTGGTCGAACTCGCGCCGGAACTTCAGCAGCGAGCCCCACAGCGACACGTGGTCGGGGATCCTGGCCGGCCAGCCGACGGCGCCGAAGAAGATCGCGTCGTGAGATCCGATGCGCTCCTTCCAGTCATCGGGCAGCATCTGGCCGTGGCGCTCGTACCAGTCCCACGACGCGAAGTCGAAGTGCTCGAACGCCAGCCCGATGCCGAAGCGCCGCGCCGCGGCGTCGAGCACGCGCAGGCCCTCGGGAACGACTTCCTTGCCGATGCCGTCGCCGGCGATGACGGCGATGCGGTGCGTGGTCATGGGATCTCTCCTTTCATCGGGATCGGGCGCGGCGGCGCCGGTGGGGCGACCGGTGTGCGCACCGCCAGCCAGACGCCGAGCGCGGCCAGCGCCATGCCGGCCAGCACGACCGGCGTCAGCAGTTCGCCGAACAGCAGCCAGGCCATCAGCGCCGTGCACGGCGGCACGAGGTAGAACAGGCTGGTCACGCGCGTGGCCGCGCCGCGCTGCAGCAGGATGAACAGCAACGAGCTGCCGCCCAGCGTCAGCACGAGCACTGACCAGACCAGCGCGCCGATCAGCTCCGGGTGCCACACCAGCCGTTCGCGCTCGAGCAGCGAGAACGGCAGCGAGACGGCGAGCGCGGCCAGCATCTGCACGCAGCTGGCGGTGCGCACGTCGCACGGCGCGACGTGGCGCTTCTGGTAGAGCGCGCCGACGGTGATCGCAACCAGCGCGAGCAGCGACAGACCGAAGTTGAGCGCGTTCACCTCACCGACGCCGAGCTTGCGCCAGACGACGAGCACCAGCCCCGCCAGCCCGAGCAGCAGGCCGAGCCACTGGCCGGCCGTCACCGTGTTCGCGTGGCGGCGCCGGCTTGCCGCGAAGCTGACCCACAGCGCCGTCAGCACCGGCTGCAGCCCGACGATCAGCGACACCGTCCCGGCGGCGATGCCGTGCTTGATCGCGGCCCACACGCCGCCGAGGTAGCCGGCCTGCATCAGCACCCCGGTCACTGCCAGATGGGCCCACTGCGTGCGGCCGCGCGGCCAGGCGGCGCGCGCCAGCGCGATCCAGACGCCGAAGCACAGCACCGACAGCGCGTAGCGCAACGACAGGAAGGTGAGCGGCGGCGCGTGCGGCATGCCGTAGCGCGCGACCACGAAGCCCGTGCTCCAGATCAGCACGAACACCCAGGGCATGGCGCGGATCAGCGCGCGCCGCTCGTCGGGCACGGTCATCAGCGGGCGCGGGCGCGGATCTCCGGCAGCGCCTTCTGCAGGTAGTAGGCCATCGACCAGATCGTCAGCACGGCGGCCAGCCAGATCAGCCCGGTGCCCCAGATGCGCGTGTCGATCGTGCCGAACAGCAGGCCGTCGTAGAGCAGGAATGGGATCGCCACCATCTGCACCGCCGTCTTCAGCTTGCCCAGGAAGTGCACCGCCACGCTGCGCGACGCGCCGATCTGCGCCATCCACTCGCGCAGCGCCGAGATGGCGATCTCGCGGCCGACGATGATCAGCGCCACCAGCGCGTTGGTGCGGTCCAGTTGCACCAGCACGAGCAGCGCCGCGCAGACCAGGAACTTGTCGGCCACCGGGTCGAGGAAGGCGCCGAACGACGAGGTCTGGCCGAGCCGGCGCGCGAGGTAGCCGTCGGCCCAGTCGGTCAGCGCGACGACGATGAACAGGACGGTGGCGATTACGTTGCGCGTCGGCGCATCCATCGGCAGGTAGAACACGCCGACGACCAGCGGAATGGCGACGATCCGAGCCCAGGTCAGCAGGTTGGGCAGCGTGAAGAACATCCGGCGATTGTGCCGTGCGGGCACCTCGCCATTCCGGCGGAGGCCGGAATCCAGGTAGCAAGGGCCAACCGGGTCCCTGCCTGCGCGGGAACGACAGCCGTCAATCGAGCGTTCGCGGCTTGAAGTGCCGGGCGTCGTCGAACAGGAAGGTCTCGGTGAACTTCCACGGCCGCGGCAACCGCGACACGTCGCCGAACGGCGCTGCGCGGCGCAGCGCCGCCAGAGCGATGTCGATCGTGTCGGTGGCCTGGCGCGGGCGGCGCAGCACTTCCATGCGGCGGATGCTGCCGTCGCCGTTCAGCTCGACCTCGATGACGGGGATGGCCAGCAGGATGTCCGGAGGCGCACCGAGGTAACTGATGTCGGGATTGGCGGCGACCAGCCGGTGCGCGGCCTGCAGGCGGAACTGCTCCCAGCTGCGCGCGGCTTGCG
>JBLMVT010000410.1:0-2944 GCA_050256835.1 Betaproteobacteria bacterium
GGCGCGGCTGCGCGAGGCGCTGGCCGCCCGGCTGGCCGACCACGGCGTGCCGGCGAGCGCGGCGCAGATCGTCACGACGGTGGGCGCCACCCACGCGCTCGACGTCGTCACTCGCGCGCTGGCGCGTGCCGGCGACACCGTGCTGGTCGACGAGCCGGGCTGGTCGGTCGAGTACGCGCGGCTTCGCTCGCTCGGCATGGTCGTGCTGCCGCTGCCGCGCGGCGACGACGGGCCCGACCTGGCAGCGATGGAACGCCTGCTCGCGGTGCACCGGCCGCGGCTGTACGTCACCGTCTCGGTGCTGCACAACCCGACCGGCGCCTCGCTGTCGCTCGGCCACGCGCATCGCGTGCTGACGCTGGCGCGCGCGCACGGACTGACCATCGTCGAGGACGACAGCTCCGCGCACCTCGCGCCGCCGCACCTGCCCCGGCTGGCCGCGCTCGACGCGCTCGAGCGCACCATCTACGTCTCGGGCTTCTCGAAGATCCTGGCGCCGAGCTGGCGCGTCGGCTACCTGGCGGCGCCGCCCGCGCTGGTCGAGCGACTGGTCGACGCCAAGCTGCTGTCGACCCTGACCACGCCCAGCCTGGTCGAGCAGGCGCTCGCGCACTGCCTCGAGCAGGGCCAGCTGCGCCGGCACGCCGAACGGGTGCGCGGCAAGCTCGACGCGGCACGCGCCCGCTCGGTGCGGCTGGCCGAAGCCGCCGGCTGCCGCTTCGCCGCGCCGCCGCGCGGCCTGTTCGGCTGGCTCGACGTCGGCATCGACACCGAACGGCTGGCCGAACGCATGCTCGAGGACGGCTGGCTGCTCGCGCCCGGCGCGCTGTTCCATGCCGACGGGCAGCCCGGCACGCTGATGCGCATCAACTTCGCCACCACCCAGGACGCGCGCTTCTGGCGCGCGCTCGACCGCGCGCGCTCGGGCATCGTGTGAGAAACCCCATGCCACGAACACCTCCGGCCGTTCACCCCTCATTCGGGCGTGTCAGACTGGCCGCCGGCGCCCGTATCTCCTACATTTGTAACCTCTGCTTACACCGCGCCCATGTTCGAGCCGACGATCCCATTTGGCGAGCCGGAGCTGATGCGCGTCAGCACCTTCCGTCGCTATCTGGACGAACTGGACCGCGACCCGGCGACCAACGCGTCCTCGCGGCTGTCCTCGCTCAGCCCTTCGCTGATGGCCGACCTGATGCGCTTCGAACAGCACGGCAACGGCTCGGAGGCGCTGGAAGTGCTCGCCGCCTGCGTCCGCCATGCCCGCAACGTGACCGTGCACGTCGTGCTGGCCGACAAGGTCGTGCCGCTCACCGTGTTCGCGCAGGAGCGGCTGGTGCACTGCCCGGTCGGCATGGACGTGCTGCTGGAAAGCCGCCTCAACGAACTGCGCGTCATGCACGTCGAGCCGGCGACGCTGCGCCCGCCGGGTGACGGCGAGGGCACGCTGGTCGGCCCCGCCGCGGCGCACTTCCCGCTCGGCCGGCTGCTGTGGGAACTGGCGCTGCGCGGCGCGCGCGACAAGCTGCTGCCCGAGATCGCCGGCACCGCCGCCTACCGGCTCTCGCCCAGCCTGGAACTCGATGCGCTTCCGCTCGCGGGAGCGATGCTGGCCGCCGTCGAGCGGCTGGCGCGCCAGCCCACGACGCTGCGCGAGCTTTCCGACTGGCCCGGCTTCGACCGCGAGCGCGCCTCCCGGCTGCTCAACGCGCTGTACCTGCAGTCGGGGCTGATCGTCAGCCGCGCACACCCGCGCGCGCTCGGCGACTCCTGGTTCAGCGCACTCGGGCGCTAGAGCGGCGTCAGCCGCCGAGCGCCTCCCAGCGCTCGAGCAGCCGCAGCAGTTCGGCCTCGATACCGTCGTAGCGCGCCTGCACCTCGGCCACGCGCTGCGGCGTGTCGGTGTACAGCGCGCTGCCGGCCAGCTGCTCGGTGAGCGCACGCTGCTCGGCCTCCAGCGCCTCGATGCGCGCCGGCAGTTCGTCGAGTTCGCGCTGCTCCTTGTAGCCGAGCTTGCGCCGGACCGAAGCCGCAGCCCGCGCGGGCGGCTTCGCCCTCGCCTCGGCTGCCGGTCGCGGCGGCGCGACCGGCAGCGGCGCCCGCGCGGCCTGCTGCAGCCAGTCGGTCACGCCGCCCTCGTACTCGCGCCAGCGCCCGGGCCCTTCGTTGACGATGGTGCTGGTCACCACCTCGTCGAGGAAGCGGCGGTCGTGGCTGACCAGGAACACCGTGCCCGCGTAATCCTGCAGCAGGTCCTCGAGCAGCTCGAGCGTGTCGATGTCGAGGTCGTTGGTCGGCTCGTCGAGCACCAGCACATTGGCCGGCCGCGCGAACAGCCGCGCCAGCAGCAGCCGGTTGCGCTCGCCGCCCGACAGGCTCCTTACCGGCGCGTGGGCGCGCGCCGGTGCGAACAGGAAGTCGCCGAGGTAGCTCATCACGTGCTTGCGATGGCCCGCGATCTCGATCCACTCGCTGCCCGGGCTGATCGTGTCGGCCAGCGTGGCCTCGGGGTCGAGCGCCTCGCGCAACTGGTCGTAGTAGGCGACTGCGAGACGCGTGCCGCGGCGCACGCTGCCGCGGTCGGGTTCGAGCTCGCCGAGGATGAGCCTGAGCAGCGTCGTCTTGCCCGAGCCGTTCGGCCCGATCACGCCGACCTTGTCGCCGCGCAGCACGGTGGCGCTGAAGTCGTCGATCACCGTGCGGTCGCCGAACGACTTCGACACGTGGTCGAGCACGGCGACGATCCTGCCGCTGGAAGCCCCGGCGTCGAGGTCGAGCCTCACGCGGCCGAGCACGTCGCGCCGCGCCGCGCGCTGCGCGCGCAGCCGCTCGAGGCGCACCACCCGCGCCACGCTGCGGGTGCGCCTGGCCTCGACGCCCTGGCGGACCCAGGCCTCCTCCTGCGCCAGCAGCTTGTCGGCGCGCGCCGCGGCGGTCGCCTCGG
>JBLMVT010000411.1:0-11996 GCA_050256835.1 Betaproteobacteria bacterium
GCGGCCGCGGCTGATCGTCGCCGACGAGCCGGTGAGCGCGCTCGACGTCTCGATGCAGGCGCAGGTGCTCAACCTGCTGGCCGACCTGCAGCGCGAGTTCGGCGTCACCTACCTGTTCATCAGCCACGACCTCGCCGTCGTCGAGCACCTGTGCGACGACGTGATCGTCATGCACGAGGGCCGCATCGTCGAGCGTGGCGCGCCCGAGCGGCTGTTCGGCGCGCCGGCGCATCCGTACACCCGCGCGCTGGTCGCGGCGGCGGCCGGCAGCGCGCTGCTGACAGAATGAGCGCCCGACGCTTCCCTCATCACCCATGGAGCTGACGATGACACTGCGATCCCGACTCGGCCTCGGCGCCGCGATCCTCGCCCTGGCGCTCGCCGTCCCGCTCGCGCACGCGCAGGCGCGCAAGGACGCCGCGGTGATCGGCATGACGCTCGAGCCGCCGAGCCTCGACCCGACGACGGCGCCGGCCGCGGCGATCGGCGAGATCGTCCACTACAACGTGCTCGAGGGGCTGACCAAGATCGAGATGGACGGCAAGGTCACGCCGCTGCTGGCCGAGAGCTGGAGCATCGAGCCCGACGGCAAGACCTACACGTTCCGGCTGAAGAAGGGCGTGAAGTTCCAGGACGGCGAGCCATTCGACGCCAGCGACGTCAAGTTCAGCTTCGACCGCGCGCGCGCGCCGGGCTCGACCAACAAGGCCAAGAAGGCGGTGTTCGACAACATCGCCGCGGTGACGACGCCCGACCCGCACACGGTGATCGTCACGCTCAACAACGCCGACGGCAACTTCCTGTTCCGCATGGGCGAGAACACCGCCGTCATCCTCGACCCGAAGAGCGCCGCGACGACCGCCACGCACCCGGTCGGCACCGGGCCGTTCAGGTTCGAGGACTGGAAGAAGGGCTCGTCGGTGACGCTGGCCAAGTGGGACGGCTTCCGCAACGCCGCCGCGGTGAAGCTCAAGCGCGTGACCTTCCGCTTCATCAACGACCCGGCGGCGCAGGTCGCGGCACTGCTCGCCGGCGACGTCGACGGCATCCCGCGCTTCGGCTCGCCGCAGAGCCTGAAGCAGTTCCAGTCCGACCCGCGCTTCACGGTCGCGATCGGCGGCACCGAGGGCAAGACCATCGTCTCGATCAACAACCGCAAGAAGCCGTTCGACGACATCCGCGTGCGCCGCGCCATCGCCGCGGCGATCGACCGCAAGGCGCTGATCGACGGCACGCAGGAAGGCTACGGCGCGCCGATCGGCAGCCACATGGTGCCGAGCGACGCCGGCTACGTCGATCTCACGAAGATGAATCCGTACGACCCCGAGAAGGCCAAGGCGCTGCTCAAGGAGGCCGGAGTCGCCACGCCGCTCGAGGTGACGCTGACCCTGCCGCCGCCTCAGTACGCCCGCAAGGGCGGCGAGATCGTCGCCGCGGAACTGGCCAAGGTCGGCATCGTCGCCAAGATCGAGAACGTCGAGTGGGCGCAGTGGCTGTCCGGCCCGTTCAAGGGCAACTTCGACCTGACGATCATCAGCCACGTCGAGCCGCTCGACTTCGCCACCGTCTACGGCGACCCGAAGTACTACATCGGCTACGACTCGAAGCCCTTCCGCGACCTGCTGGCGAAGTACAACGAGGCGACCGGCCAGAAGGACAGGCTCAAGCTGCTGGGCGACATCCAGCGCAAGATCGCCGAGGACTGCGTCAACGTGTTCCTGTTCCAGCTGCCGCAGTTCTCGGTCGCCAACAAGCACCTGAAGGGACTGTGGAGCAGCTCGCCGGTGTTCGCCAACGACATGGCGGCGGTTCGGTGGGAATGAGCCGGCTACGCAGGCACTGTCGGCTAAAACGAGTTAGACCGCACCAATCCTCATGCCGGTTCACGACGAAGATGTGCACAGCCGGCGCGGAAGCCTCTTCACTTGACGATATGCATGTCATATGCATAATCGGCGCGTGGAGATCGAGTTCGATCCAGCCAAGGCTCGCGCGAACCTCGCGAAGCACAAGGTCAGCTTCGCACACGCGGAGCAGGCGCTGCGCGATCCCAACGCCGTCACGATCGAAGATCCGGATGCTCAGGGTGAGCAACGTTTCGTGACGCTGGGCGCGGATTCTCTCGGTCGCATTCTGGTCGTGGTCCACACGCTCCGTGGCGACCGCATCAGGGTGATTTCAGCGCGCAAGGCCAGTCGCGGCGAGTCAAGGCAATACGATGCGTAAGCAGTACGACTTCTCTATCGGAAAGAAGGGCGCGGTCCTTGCCTCGCCAGGCAAGACCCGCATCACGATCATGCTCGACGACGACATCATCGAGCACTACCGGGCGAAGGCCGAAGCGGAGGGCACCGGTTACCAGACGATGATCAACGCGGCCCTCCGCGCGACGCTGAAGGAATCTCGCGGCAAGTCACAAGAGGACCGCCCGCTCACCGTGGCCGTCTTGCGGAAGGTACTTCGCGAGGAACTGCATACGTCATAGTGTGGGAGCAGGCCAAGCCGTCGTGCACCCGGCGGCCACCAGCCCAACGACTGTCGCCCACGGATGAACTCCAACTTCAGTCAGGACTGTCCGGTGAACGCCCTCGCCGACCTCTCCGCCACCGACCTGCTCGCGCTCTACCACCGCCGCGAGGTCTCCCCGGTCGAGGTGACGCGCGCCGTGCTGGCGCGTATCGAGCGCTGCGAGCCGGCGCTGCATGCCGCCTGGGCGCTCGACGCCGACGCCGCGCTGGCGATGGCGCGCGAAAGCGAGGCGCGCTGGCGCCGCAACGAGCCGCTGGCGCTCGACGGCGTGCCCGTGACGCTCAAGGACAACATCGCCACGCGCGGCGTCGCCGTGCCGCTCGGCACCGCGGCCACCGAACTGGTTCCCGCCGCCGAGGACGCGCCGCCGGCGGCGCGGCTGCGCGAGGCCGGCGCGGTGTTCGTCTGCAAGACGACGATGCCCGACTACGGCATGCTGTCCTCGGGCCTGTCGACCTTCCACGCGCTGGCGCGCAACCCGTGGAACCCGGCGATGAATCCGGGCGGGTCGAGCGCCGGTGCTGGCGTCGCGGCGGCGGTCGGCTACGGGCCGCTGCACCTGGGCACCGACATCGGCGGCTCGATCCGCCTGCCGGCGGGCTGGTGCGGCGTGTTCGGCCTGAAGCCCAGCCTCGGCCGCATCCCGATCAAGCCGCCGTTCGCCGGCCGCGTCGCCGGGCCGATGACGCGCAGCGTCACCGACGCCGCGCTCGCGATGGGCGTGCTGAGCCAGCCCGACGCGCGCGACTTCATGAGCCTGCCGCCGCACAACCAGCGCTGGCTCGGCCTCGGCCGCGACGTGAAGGGGCTGCGCATCGGGCTGTGGCTGGACCCGGGCTGGGGGCTGCCGCTGGACGACGAGATCCGCGCCACGGTCGAGGCGGCGGCGCGCGCCTTCGAGGCGGCCGGCGCGCGGGTCGAGCCGCTGCCGGCGTTCTGCACGCGCGAGATGGCCGACGGCATCGACCGCTTCTGGCGCCTGCGTTTCTGGCTCGACATCTCGGCGCTGCCCGCCGCGAGGCGCGAGCGCGTGCTGCCGTTCATCGCCGAATGGGCAAAGGGCGGCGCCGGGGCGAGCGGCGAGCAGGTCTACCGCGGCTGGTACCAGATGCACGCGCTGCGCGAGGCCACCGTCGCGGCGACGCAGGCGTTCGACTTCGTGCTGTCGCCGGTCAGCCCGGTGACCGGCTTTCCGGCCGAATGGGCCGGACCGACCAACGACCCGGCGCGCTCGCTCGAGCACATCGCCTTCACGCTGCCGTTCAGCATGAGCGAGCAGCCGGCCGCGTCGGTCAACGCCGGCTGGGCGGCCAACGGCATGCCGATCGGCCTGCAGCTCGCCGGCCGCCGCTTCGACGACCTCGGCGTGCTGCAGATCGCGCGCGCCTGGGAGCAGCTGCGGCCGGCGCAGCGGGCCTGGCCGGAGCCGCCGCCAGCCTGAAGGAGCCGGCCGTGCCGACGATCGACGAGATCATCGCGCGCGACCTCGCCGCGGCCGAGGCCTCGGGCGAGCTGCGCGCCGCGCCGAGCTGGGGCCGGCCGCTGGCCCTCGACGACGGCTGGGACGAGACGCCGCCCGAGCTGCGCATGCCGTTCAAGCTGCTGCGCGAGGCCGGCTACGTGCCGCACGAGGTGGTGATGCTGCGCGAGCTGGCGGCGCTGCGTGAGCGGCTCGGCACGGCGGACGCCGGCGCGGCCGCCGCGCTGCGCCGGCGCAGCGCCGACCTGGCGCAGGACATCGCGCTGCGGCTCGAGCGGCTGCGCACGACCGGAACGCTGTAGCGGCAGGCAATCACCCTGTCGACATTGGGGTCGCCCCGGGCGCCTATGCTTCGCGCCCCACACCCCGGGAGGCGAGCGATGAGTGCGAGCTACGACGGGCGCTGCTTCTGCGGCGCGGTGCAGTTCACGGTGAGTGGCGAGCCGGCAGCGATGGGCTATTGCCACTGCGAGTCCTGTCGCACCTGGTCGGCCGGACCGGTCAACGCCTTCACGCTCTGGCCCGAGGGCAGCGTGAAGGTGACGCGCGGCGCCGAGCACGTCGGCAGCTACAGCAAGACGCCGCAGAGCCTGCGGAAATGGTGCACCGCCTGCGGCGGCCACCTTTTCACCGAGCACCCCGGCTGGCACCTGACCGACGTCTATGCGGCGCTGCTGCCGGCCGAGGCGTTCAAGCCGGCGCTGCACGTCAACTACCAGGAGACGCGCCTGCCGCTGCACGACGGCCTGCCGAAGATGCGCGACATCCCCAAGGAGATGGGCGGCAGCGGTCAGACGCTGGCGGAATAGGCCCCGTCAGACCCAGGGCGGCGGCAACTGCTCGCGCTCGATCACGCGCCGCACCGCGGGCCGCTCGAGCATCCGCGCGAGGTAGGCGCCGAGCGCCGGCAGGCTGCGCGCCGGGCGCGCGAAGCCGCGCGTCCAGCGGCACAGCATGAAGGCGTAGGGGTCGGCCACGCCGTAGGCGCCGCCGAGAAGCCACGGCCCGCCGTGTCCGGCGAGCTGCGCCTCGAGCTGGTCGAGCAGCGGCGCGACGCGCGCCTCGGCGTGCGCCTTCACCTGCGCGATGGCGCGCTCGTCGTCGGCCCAGCGTTCGGGGTAAAAGTAGACCATCAGCGTGGGTTGCAGCGTGTTGGTCAGCCACATCAGCCACTTGGTGAGGTGCGCGCGCTCGGCCGTGCCGACGGCCGGCGCGAGGCCGGCGGCGGGATGCGTGTCGGCCAGATGCAGGCAGATCGCCGCGCTCTCGTAGAGCACGAGGTCGCCGTCGACCCAGACCGGGATCAGCCCGTTCGGGTTGAGCTTCAGGTACTCGGGTGACTTGTGCGCGCCGGCCGCGCGGTCGACCAGCGCCAGCTCGAACGGCGCGCCCAGCTCCTCGAGCACGATGTGCGGCGCCAGGCTGGCGTTGCCCGGGTGGTAGTGCAGCGTCGGCATGGTGAGGCGTGGCTACATCACGCAGCCGGCCTGCGCCGGGTCGCTCGGCGGACGCGCGGCGTCGACCTTCACGCCGTGGCGGATCGCGGTCATCTCTGCCAGGATGGCGACCGCGATCTCGGGCGGCGTGCGCGCCCCGATGTGCAGCCCGACCGGGCCGTGCAGCCGCGCCAGCTGCTCCTCCTTCACGTCGAAGTGCTCGGCCAGGCGCTGCTTGCGCTTGGCCTGGTTGGCGCGCGAGCCGATCGCGCCGATGTAGAACGCCTCGGTGCCCAGCGCCTCCATCAGAGCCAGGTCGTCGAGCTTGGGGTCGTGGGTGAGCGCGATCACCGCCGTGTGGCCGTCGGGCTTGAACGCGACGACGGTGTCGTCGGGCATGGTGCGCACGCGCTCGACGCCGAGGTCGGGCTCGTCGGGGTATTCCTCGCGCGGGTCGCAGATCACCACCGCGTAGTCGAGCGCCTGCGCCATGCGCGCCAGGTACTGCGTGAGCTGGCCGGCGCCGATCAGCAGCAGGCGCCAGCGCGGGCCGTGCGTGGTGGTCAGCGTCGTGGCGGTCAGCACGACGGCGTCGTCGCCGGTCGGGTCGCCCAGGCTCGCCTCGGCGCTCGCCAGGTCGAGCACGCGGCGCGCGCGCCGGCCCTGGCCGAGCAGCGCCAGCAGCTCGGGGATGCGCGACTTCGCGGTCACCGGCTCGAGCACCAGCTCCATCGTGCCGCCGCAGGGCAGTCCGAAGCGCTGCGCCTCCTCGGCGCCGACGCCGTAGCGCACGATCTCGGCGTGGTCGGCCAGCGCCAGCGCGCCGGCGCGCACCTTCTCGATCAGGTCGTCCTCGATGCAGCCGCCCGAGACCGAGCCGGCGATCACGCCGTCGCCGCGCACGGCGACCACCGAGCCGACCGGCCGCGGCGCCGAGCCCCAGGTGCGCGTCACCGTGCCGAGCACGGCCTTGTGCCCCGCTTCGAGCCAGGCGGCGACCTGCCGCAGCACATTCAGATCGACGTTGTCCATGCTGTCCTGTCGGCCACGCGCGTGGCCCATCCTTCGCTTGCGAGACTAGCCAGGTTCGCGCGCGTTCCCGCCACCCGGCAACCCCTTATGTCGACTCCTGCATAGCAGGCCCACTGCGCCAGCGCGGCTCAGTGGAGCAGGGTTTTTCCGATCGAGGCACGTCGCGCGCATCAGCCTACATTCTCACCCCTCGACGAATCGCACCAGGCAGGAGGTCATCTTCATGGGCATCACCATCACGCTGAACGTCAACGGCCAGCCCGTCACGCGCGAGGTCTCCACGGGCACGCTGCTCGTGCAGTTCCTGCGCGACACGCTGCGCCTGACCGGCACCCACGTCGGCTGCGACACCGCGCAGTGCGGCGCCTGCACGGTGCACCTCGACGGACACGCCGTGAAGAGCTGCAACATGCTGGCGATCCAGGCCGCCGGCCACGAGGTGACGACGATCGAGGGCATCAGCCCGGCCGACGGTTCGCTGCACCCGATGCAGGCCGCGTTCCGCCAGTGCCACGGGCTGCAGTGCGGTTTCTGCACGCCGGGCATGGTGATGAGCGCGATCGACCTCGTGCAGCACCACGACGCCTCCAGCGAAGCCGCGATCCGCGAGGGCCTGGATGGCAACCTGTGCCGCTGCACCGGCTACCAGAACATCGTGCGCGCCGTGCAGGTCGGCGCCGCGGCGATGAACGCCAAGTGATCGAGGAGCCCAAGCCATGAACGCACCCACTGCCGGATTCATCGGTCGCTCGGTCGAGCGCAAGGAGGACGCGCGCTTTCTCACCGGCCGCGGCCAGTACACCGACGACATCGTCCTGCCGAACCAGGCCTACGGCGTCTTCCTTCGCTCGCCGTACGCTCACGCGAAGCTGAACAAGGTCGACACCGCCGCCGCGGCGAAGGCGCCCGGCGTGCTCGGCATCTTCACCGGCGAGCACTTCAAGGCGGTCGGCGGCCTGCCCTGCGGCTGGCTGATCAACAGCCTCGACGGCGCACCGATGAAGGAGCCCAAGCACCCGGTGCTGGCCGACGGCAAGGTGCGCTACGTCGGCGACCGCGTCGCGCTGGTCGTCGCCGAGACGCAGCAGCAGGCCAAGGACGCGGCTGCGCTGATCGAGGTCGACTACGAGGAACTGCCGGCGGTGATCGACCCCGCGACCGCCATGCAGGCCGCCGCCAACGTGCACGACGACGCGCCCGGCAACCAGTGCTACGACTGGGGCATCGGCGACAAGGACGGCGTCGACGCAGTGTTCAAGAGCGCCGCGCACGTCACCACGCTGACCTACCGCAACAACCGGCTGATCCCGAACGCGATCGAGCCGCGCGCGGCCAACGCCAGCTACGACGTCGCCGGCGAAAGCTACACGCTGTACGTTGCCAACCAGAACCCGCACGTCGAGCGGCTGCTGATGTGCGCCTTCGTGCTCGGCATCCCCGAGCACAAGATGCGCGTGGTCGCACCCGACGTCGGCGGCGGCTTCGGCTCGAAGATCTTCCTCTACGGCGAGGAGACGGCGCTGGTGTTCGCCACCAAGCAGCTGCACCGGCCGATCAAGTGGACCGCCGAGCGCGGCGAGGAATTCCTCTCGGTCGCGCACGGCCGCGACCACCGCACGACCGCCGAGCTCGCGCTCGACAAGGACGGCAAGTTCCTGGCGATGCGGGTGAACGTGACGGCCAACCTCGGCGCGTATCTCTCGACCTTCGCCTCGGCGGTGCCCACCATCCTGTACGCGACGCTGCTCGCCGGCCAGTACGCGACGCCCAAGATCTGGTGCCAGGTGAAGGCGGTCTTCACCAACACCTCGCCGGTCGACGCCTACCGCGGCGCCGGGCGGCCCGAGGCGAGCTACACCATCGAGCGGCTGGTCGAGACGGCGGCGCACGAACTGGGCATCGACCCGGCCGAACTGCGCCGGCGCAACTTCATCCGCAGCTTCCCGTACGCGACGCCGGTCGGCCTGACCTACGACATCGGCGACTACGAGGCCACGCTGAACCAGGTGCTCGACGTGGCCGACGTGAAGGGCTACGCGGCGCGCAAGGCGGCCAGCGCGGCCAAGGGCCTGAAGCGCGGCATCGGCTACTCGTGCTACATCGAGGCCTGCGGCATCGCGCCGTCGAGCATCGCAGGCGCCTTGGGCGCGCGCGCCGGCCTGTTCGAGGCCGGCGAGGTGCGCGTGCACCCGACCGGCAAGGTGACGGTCTTCACCGGCAGCCACAGCCACGGCCAGGGCCACGAGACGACCTTCGCCCAGGTCGTCGCCGACCGCCTGGGCATCCCCTACGAGGACGTGACGATCGAGCACGGCGACACCGGCAAGGTGCTGTTCGGCATGGGCACCTACGGCTCGCGTTCGCTGGCCGTCGGCGGCACCGCGATCGTCAAGGCGGTCGACAAGGTGATCGCCAAGGGCAAGAAGATCGCCGCGCACCTGATGGAGGCGGCCGACACCGACGTCGTCTACGAGGGCGGCGTGTTCAAGGTGGCGGGCACCGACAAGAGCGTGCCGTTCGCGGCGGTCTCGCTCACCGCCTACGTGCCGCACAACTTCCCGCACGACAAGCTCGAGCCGGGGCTCAACGAGAACGCGTTCTACGACCCGAGCAACTTCACCTTCCCGGCCGGCAGCTACGTCTGCGAGGTCGAGGTCGACCCGGCCACCGGCGTGGTGCGCGTCGACCGCTTCAGCGCGGTCGACGACTTCGGCAACATCGTCAACCCGATGATCGTCGAGGGCCAGGTGCACGGCGGGCTGGCGCAGGGCATCGGCCAGGCGCTGATGGAGCACGGCATCTACGACCCCGAGAGCGGCCAGCTGCTGACCGGCAGCTACATGGACTACACCATGCCGCGCGCCGACGACTTCTGCACCTTCAACGTCGTCCACGCCAAGGGCACGCCGTGCACGATCAACCCGCTGGGCGTGAAGGGCTGCGGCGAGGCCGGCGCGATCGGCTCGCCGCCGGCGGTCATCAACGCCGTCTGCGACGCGCTCGGCGTGAAGACGATCGAGATGCCGGCCACGCCGCACGCGGTGTGGCAGGCGATGCGGTCCCAGGCGCAGTGACGAGGAGACGAGCATGAGCACATTTGCATACCAGACGCCCGCCTCGGTCGCCGACGCCGCGAAGGCCGCCGCCGCGGGCAACGCGAAGATCCTCGCCGGCGGGCAGTCGCTGCTCGGCGCCGTCAAGCTGGGGCTGGCCGCGCCCGACGCGCTGGTCGACCTGGCCAAGGTGCCCGGCCTCGACGCCATCAAGGTCGACGGCGGCAACCTCGTCATCGGCGCGATGGCGCGGCACGCCGCGGTGGCCGCGTCGGCCGAGGTGATGAAGGCGATCCCCGCGCTGGCGAAACTGGCCGCCGGCATCGGCGACCGCCAGGTGCGCAACCGCGGCACGATCGGCGGCAGCCTGGCCAACAACGACCCGGCCGCCGACTACCCCGCCGCGGTGCTCGGGCTGGGCGCGACCATCACCACCGACCGGCGCAGCATCAAGGCCGACGACTTCTTCAAGGGTCTGTACGAGACGGCGCTGGCCGAGGGCGAGGTGATCACCGCGGTCAGCTTCCCGATCCCGAAGAAGGCCGGCTGGCAGAAGTTCAAGCAGCCGGCGTCGCGCTTCTCGATCGTCGGCGTGTTCGCAGCCCAGGGCCCGGCCGGAACGCGCGTCGCGGTCACCGGCGCGGGTGCCTGCGTGTTCCGCAGCAAGCCGCTCGAGGAACGGCTCGCGTCGAACTGGAGCGCCTCCGCCTGCGAGGGCGTGAAGGTCTCCGCCGACGCTCTGAGCAGCGACCTGCACGGCTCGGCCGAATACCGCGCGGCGCTGATCCCGGTGCTGGCGGCGCGCGCGGTGGCGGCAAGCTGACCGACACTTTCGACTTTCCCCTCTCCCCGCCGGGGAGAGGGCAGGGTGAGGCGCGGCCTCGCCGCGAGCGCCTCATCATCGCGACATGAACACCGCGCTTCCCGACTCGATCGACGCCACAGCCGCGCAGCTCGTCGCGCACGACTACGTGCCCGACCGCCAGCTCGCCACCGCGCTGTTCCTGGCGCTGCGCCTCGAGCGCCCGCTGTTCCTCGAAGGCGAGCCGGGCACCGGCAAGACCGAGATCGCCAAGACGGTCGCCGCGATGCTGGGGCGCCCGCTGATCCGCCTGCAGTGCCACGAGGGACTCGACCTCGCCGGCGCCGCCTACGAGTGGAACTACGCGCGGTATATGATCGAGATCCGGCTGGCCGAGTCGGCGCGCCGGCTGGCCGTGCCCGACCCCTCCGCCTCCGACATCGAGGCCGAGCGCGAGCCCGGGGACCTGCGCGAGCGGCTCGCGGCCGAGCTGTTCTCTCCGCGCTTCCTCGTCAAGCGCGCGCTGCTGCAGGCGATCGACCCGGCCCAGGCCGTGCCGCCGGTGCTGCTGATCGACGAGCTCGACCGCGCCGACGAGCCGTTCGAGGCCTACCTGCTCGAGGTGCTGTCGGACTTCCAGATTACGATCCCCGAGCTCGGCACCGTGAAGGCGAAGGCACCGCCGATCGTCGTCGTCACCAGCAACCGCACGCGCGAGATCCACGACGCCATCAAGCGCCGCTGCATCTACCACTGGGTGAACTTCCCCGATGCGACGCGCGAGCTGGAGATCCTGCGCCGGCGCGTGCCGCGCGCCGGCGAGGCGCTGTCGCGCCAGATCGTCGCCTTCGTGCAGGCGCTGCGCGCGGCCGACCTGTTCAAGCTGCCCGGCATCGCCGAGACGATCGAGTGGACGCGCGCGCTGCTCGAACTCGACGCGCTGGTGCTCGACCCCGAGGTCGTCGACAACACGCTCGGCATGTTGCTCAAGTACCAGGACGACATCGCCAAGGTGCAGGGATCCGAGGCGGCGCGGCTGGTGCAGCAGGTGCGCGACGCGGTGAAGGCTTGAGGTGCCGAGCGCCGAAACCGCGCTGCCCGGCCGCCTGGCCGAGAACGTGATGCACTTCGCCCGCGTGCTGCGCGCCGCCGGGCTGCCGGTCGGGCAGGACCGCATCCAGCTCGCGTTGCGCGCGTTGCCGATCGCCGGCATCGAGAGCCGCGCCGACTTCCACGCCACGCTGGCCGCGTGCTTCGTGTCGCGCGCCGAGCAGCGTGCGCTGTTCGACCAGGCCTTCCACATCTTCTGGCGCGACCCCGACCTGCTCGGCCGCGTGCTCGCCATGCTGCTGCCGCGCGTGCGCGGACTCGAGAGCGCAGGACCGAAGCCGCCGCAGAACCGGCGCCTGGCCGATGCGCTGTTCCCGCAGTCGGCGCGCGCGCCGCAGCGCACGCCCGAAAACCAGCCGGTCGAGGTCGACGCGGCGCTCACCTGGTCCGACCGCCAGCTGCTGCGCAAGGCCGATTTCGACACCATGACGGCCGAGGAGTGGCGCGCCGCGCAGCGCGCGATCGAGCGCATGGAGTCGTTCTTCGAGCGCCTGGCGACGCGCCGCTCGCGGCCGGCCGCGCGCCCGGGCCGCGCCGACTGGCGCGCCACGCTG
>JBLMVT010000412.1:0-2853 GCA_050256835.1 Betaproteobacteria bacterium
GCAGGCGCCGGTGGCGCTGTACGTCGGGCGGCTGGCCGCCGAGAAGAGCGTGGCGCTGGCGCTGGCCGCCTTCGACGCGCTCGCGCCGCTGCTACCCGGCGCGCGCATGGTGGTCGTCGGCGATGGCCCGCTGCGCGCACGGCTCGAGGCGGCCTTTCCGCACGCGCGCTTCGTCGGCGTGCAGCGCGGCGCGGCGCTGGCCGAGCACTACGCGAGCGCCGACCTGTTCCTGTTCCCGAGCCGCAGCGAGACCTTCGGCAACGTCACGCTGGAGGCGCTGGCCTCCGGGCTGGTCGTCGTCGCCTACGACCAGGCCGGCGCGGCGGAGCACGTGCGCGACGGCGAGAACGGCGTGCTCGCCTGGGGCGACGCCGACCGCGACTTCGTCGACGCCGCCTGCCGCGCCGCCACCTGCCTCACCGAGTGGCCGCGCTGGCGCGTGCAGGCGCGGCGCGAGGCGCTGCTGGCGCGCTGGGACGCGGTGCTGCACCGCTTCGCGCTGCGCCTGCGGCACCACGCGCAGGCCGACCGCGCCTCCCGCCCGCGCGATGTGGCTCTGGCTTGACGAGCGCCGCGAGCGCTGGGTCGAACTCGACCGCCGCGGCGCGCGCTGGCTGCACCGCGGCGCGGCCTGGCCGTGGGTGCTGCTGCTGCTCGTCGCGGTCAGCCGCGTCGGCAACGGCGGCCTGTGGTACGCGATCATGGTCGCGCTACCGCTGGTGGACGGGCCGCATGGCTGGTACTGCGCGCTGCAGATGTTCGGCGTCGGGCTGGCCAACCTGCTCGTCTACATCGGCCTCAAGCACCGCATCGGGCGGCCGCGTCCGTTCGACGACTGCCCCGGCATCCGCTGCTGCACGCGCGCGCTCGACCCGTTCGGCTTTCCCAGCGGCCACACGCTGCACGCGGTCGCGTTCTCGCTGCTGCTCGCCCACCACTACCCGCCGCTCGCGCTCCCGCTGGCCGCGTTCACGCTGCTGACGGCCACCTCGCGCGTCGTGCTCGGCCTGCACTACCCGAGCGACGTGGCGGTCGGCGCGGTAATCGGCGCGCTGACGGCGGAGATTGCGCTGTACTTCGGCTGATTGCGCTGGGTCCATGCGCAGGCTTGACTGCGGCGTCGCATGCGAGGCGAGGACGTGGTTCTGGTCGACCTCGACCTGCTGGCCGGCCTGTCACTCCTCGGCTAGCGTCGGTCGAACCAGAGCGCGTCGCGCCCCGGCCTTGCCATGGGCGAACTGCGCCGGATCGGCCGTCAGCGAGGTCAGCGTGCCCTCGGGCAGGTGCTTCATGCCGCGAGCGTCGATCTGCCCGATGAACTTCCAGCCGGTGCGGCCGTAGCCCGCGATCCTGATGAACGCGTAGCGCGAGGCGGGCTCGACGAAGACGGTGTACTGCGGCACCTGCAGCACGGCCGTGTCGGCGACGTCCGGCGCGGGTGCCGCGGCGACTGCGTGCAGGGCCCAGGTCGCGAACGCGCCGGCGCAGAGCACTCGCGCGCCGAGCTTGGTGATGCACATGGCTTGCCTCCATCCTGTCGCGCGCCCTTGCGTCTGGCCCTGTCGGGCGGCCCGGTCGCCGATGCTGGGATCTTCGGCAGCCGGACCGCGCGACGCATCCCCAGAGTTGTGGAAGCTACAGCGTGTAGTTGCCGCTGGCCTCGGGCTGAAACAGCAGTTCGAGGACCTCCGCGCGCAGCGGCGCGCCGTCGGGCGAGGACCACTGCGCGACGTCGCCGACGCGCAGGCCGATCAGCGCGCCGCCGAGCGGAGAGAGCACCGAGACGAAGCCCTTGGCCGGCGCGGCGTGGCCCGGGTAGCACAGCGTGACCTCGAGGCGCTGGCCGCCGGGCACGAGGCGTAGCCGCAGGCGCGAGTGCATCGTCACGACATCGGCGCTCACCTGGCGGCCGGGCACGACGGCCGCGCAGTCGAGCACGTCGTCGAGCGGCGGGTACGGCGCCGAGTCGGGTTCGGCGTGGCGGATGCAGCGACGGATGCGCACCGCGTCCAGTTCGGTCAGCGTGCGGTCGTCGGCGTAGACGGAAACGACGGAATTCATGCGAGTCTCCTCGAAAGGTGATGGCGCCGTGGCGTGGGGCCCGGCGGTCGAGGAGTGCGCGAAGGGGAAAGGGCTTGCGAACGACCGCCGGGCTCAGGAATGCCGGGCGCGTTGACCCGGGGCGCGCGTTCGGAGCGCGCGCCGTGCAGCAACGGGTGTCGTGGTCGTCGGGGCCATGGCCGCGAGCATAGGCGAAAGCGAATGTCGCACTGCGGTGCGGGGGTTCGTGCGGCGTTGGCCCTCGCGTGCGGTGCGCTCGACGTGGCGGCGTGCCTACAGATGGCGTGCCACCCGCACGAACCGCACGGCCACGAATCAGCTTCCGAGCCATCGCGCCGCCACCTGCGACAGCGTGAGCGGCTCGCGCTCGCGCAGCGCCCGCTCGAGCAGGCGCATCCACGAACCGCGCACCGCCGTGTGCTCGGCGTCGCCCGGGTGCAGCTCGAAGCGCAGCAGCGGGCGCCGTCGCTCGAGGCGGGCCACGCCGCGGTTCCACGCGCGCGAGGCCAGGCGCCGCCACGGCGCGCGCGTGCTGTAGACGATGCTCTGGCTGCGCAGGGCCCGGCGCGACGGCAGCGCGACCAGCCGAGACAGCGTGCAGGTCCACCGCAGCTGCGGGGTGTCAGTCAGCGCGTCCCAGGTGCCGACGCTGGCCAGCCAGGCCGGCGCGACGAAGCCGCGCACTGGCCAGCCGCGCTCGGCGAACCAGTCGAGGCCGACCTGCAGCTTTGCGCGCGCCGCGTCAGCGCCGAGCGCCGCGAACTCGCCTTCCCCCGCGGTGTAGACGCGACG
>JBLMVT010000413.1:0-3946 GCA_050256835.1 Betaproteobacteria bacterium
CGGGCGCGGCATGGGCTTTCCGCGCTCGCTGGTCGTCGAGCATGGCGGCGACCGCCTCGTGGTGCGCGCCTACGCCGACCCGCGCTCGCCCGATGGCGGCATGCTGCTGCTGGTCGCCGAGACGCTGGCGCTGACCTCGCCGGCGCGCTTCGCCGACCTGCCGCAGCTCACTGCGCGCGAGCGCGAGGTGCTGCGCTGGGTCGCCGCCGGCAAGACCGACCGCGACATCGCCGTGCTGCTCGGCATCAGCGTGCGCACCGTGCAGAAGCACCTCGAACGCTGCTACGCCGCGCTCGGCGTCGAGACGCGCACGGCGGCGGTGATGCGCGCGCTCGGCGGCACACTGCAATGACGATGGGACAATGCGCGCCGATGAGCGCCGCCTTGCCTTCCACCCTTAGCCTCACCCGCCCCGACGACTGGCACCTGCACCTGCGCGACGGCGCCGCATTGGCCGCGGTGCTGCCGGCCTCGGCGCGCCGCTTCGCGCGCGCCATCGTCATGCCCAACCTGCGTCCGCCGGTCACGAGCGCGGCGCAGGCGGCGGCCTACCGCGAGCGCATCCTGGCCGCGCGGCCGGAGGGCAGCGACTTCACGCCGCTGATGACGCTGTACCTGACCGACCGCCTGCCCCCCGCCGAGATCGGGCGCGCGCGCGCGGCGGGCGTGGTCGCGGTCAAGTACTACCCGGCGGGAGCGACAACCAACAGCGACGCCGGCGTCACCGACCTGCGCCGGACCTACGCCACGCTGGAGGCGATGCAGCGCGGCGGCATGCCGCTGCTGTTGCACGGCGAGGTCACCGACCCGGAGGTCGATGTGTTCGACCGCGAGGCGGTGTTCGTCGATCGCGTGCTGGCCCCGCTGCGGCGCGACTTCCCGGCGCTGAAGGTGGTGCTCGAGCACGTCACCACGCGCGAGGGCGCGCACTACGTGCGCGATGCCGAAGGGCCGATCGCCGCCACGGTGACGCCGCAGCACCTGCTCTACAACCGCAACGCGCTGTTCGCCGGCGGCCTGCAGCCGCACCTCTTCTGCCTGCCGGTGCTCAAGGCCGAGGCGCACCGGCGCGCGCTGGTCGAGGCGGTGACCTCGGGCAGCGCGCGCTTCTTCCTCGGCACGGACAGCGCGCCGCACGCCGCGCCGCTGAAGGAGCAGGCCGGCGGCCACGCCGGCTGCTACAGCGCGCCGGCCGCGCTCGAGCTGTACGCCGAAGCCTTCGAGGCGGCCGGCGCGCTCGATCGGCTGGAGGCCTTCGCCGCCCTCAACGGGCCTGACTTCTACGGCCTGCCGCGCAACGCCGGCCGCGTTAGCCTGCGCCGCGAGGCCTGGACGGTGCCCGAGACGCTGCCGTTCGGCGACACGGTGATCAAGCCGCTCGGCGGCGGCCGCTCGGTCGCCTGGAGGCTCGCATGAACGGCGACCGCGAGACGCACATCGCGCTGCTGATCGATGCCGACAACTCGCCGGCGTCGAAGATCGACGTGATCCTCGCCGAGCTCGCCAAGTTCGGCGTCGCCAACATCCGGCGCGCCTACGGCAACTGGAAGAAGAACGAGCTCAAGGGCTGGGAGGCCGTGCTGCACGAGTACGCGATCCGGCCGATCCAGCAGTTCGACCACAGCAAGGGCAAGAACGCCACCGACATGGTGATGGCGATCGACGCGCTCGACCTGCTCTACACCGACCGGCCGGACGCGTTCGGCCTGGTGTCCTCCGACGCGGACTTCACGCCGCTGGTGCTGCACCTGCGCGCCAAGGGCGCGACGGTGTACGGCTTCGGCGCGAAGAAGACGCCGCTGCCGTTCGTGAACGCCTGCTCGCGCTTCCTCTACCTGGAAAGCCTGGGCGAGCCCGAGGCGCCCGCACCCGAGGCGAAGGCAGAACCCAAGGCGCGGCGCGGCCGCCAAGCCAAGACCGCCGAAACGCCGGCACCGAGCTCCGGACCGCAGCCGACCTCGGTGCTCAAGCAGGACGCGCGGCTGGTCAGCCTGCTGCGCAACGCGGTCGAGGCCGCGGCCGGCGAGGACGGCTGGAGCACGCTCGGCGCGGTCGGCAAGCAGATCGCCAACCAGGCCTCGTTCGACCCGCGCAACCACGGCTACCGCAAGCTCGGCGACCTGATCGAGGCGACGCAGCTGTTCGACATCGAGCGCCGCGGCACGATGGTCGTCGTGCGCGACAAGCGCAATGCTCAGGCGGGCTCGGCAGGCAGGAAGCCCTCGACCGACAGGTAGCGTTCGCCGGTGTCGTAGTTGAAGCCGAGCACGGTCGCGCCGGCGGGCAGTTCGGGCAGCTTGCGGGCGATCGCGGCCAGCGTCGCCCCCGACGAGATGCCCACCAGGATGCCTTCCTCGCGCGCGCAGCGGCGCGCCATCTCGCGCGCCGATTCGGCGTCGACGGCGATCGTGCCGTCGAGCAGCGCGGTGTCCATGATCTTCGGGACGAAGCCGGCGCCGATGCCCTGGATCGGGTGCGGCGAATGGGTGCCGCCGGCGATCACCTGCGACACGTCGGGCTCGACGGCCCAGACCTTCAGCTTCGGCCACTTCGCCTTCAGCACCTTGGCGCAACCGGTGATGTGGCCACCGGTGCCGACACCGGTGATCAGCGCGTCGATCCCCTCGGGGAAGTCTGCGGCGATCTCGGCCGCGGTGGTGCGCTCGTGCACCTCGACGTTGGCCGGGTTCTCGAACTGCTGCGGCATCCAGCTGTTCGGCGTCTGCGCGATCAGCTCCTCGGCGCGCGCGATCGACGCCTTGATTCCGCCGGCGCGCGGCGTCAGCTCGACGCGCGCCCCGTAGGCAAGCATCAGGCGGCGCCGCTCCACGCTCATACTGTCGGGCATGACGAGGATGATCCTGTAGCCCTTCACCGCCGCCACCATCGCCAGCCCGATGCCGGTGTTGCCCGAGGTCGGCTCGACGATGGTGCCGCCGGGCTTCAGCGCGCCGCTCTTCTCGGCCGCCTCCACCATCGCGAGCGCGATGCGGTCCTTGATGGAGCCGGCGGGATTGGCGCGCTCGGACTTGATCCAGACGCGGGCGTCGCCGAACAGGCGGTTGACGCGGACATGAGGCGTGCGGCCGATGGCCTCGAGCATGTTGTTCAATCTCATCAGACGTGCTACTAGATAATGCAGGGGTGAAGCGGGCCAGACCGCCGCTGGTGCGGGCGCCGAAAGGCGGCACTGGAGGAAGGTCCGGACTGCGCAGGGCAGCGTAGCAGGTAACACCTGTCCACCGCGAGGTGAGGATCAGAGCAACAGAGACGAGTCGGTCGCCGGCCAGCAATGGGCGGCGGGCGGGGCGCCAGCCCCGCGGGACTCGGGGCGCAGCCCCGAGGACCGGGTGAAACGGGCAATCTCTACGCGCAGCAACACCGAATAGGCCGGCCGTGATGTGGCCCGCGGAGCCGGCGGGTGGGTGGCACCGAGCCGCTGCCGCGAGGCGCGGCCCAGAGGAATGGCGGTCACGCGCGGGGCGACTCGCGCGCACAGAATCCGGCCTACCGGCCCGCTTCACACCGATCACGCGACCGCCCGGCTCGCAGCCGCGTCGACAAGAAGAACTTGAACCCCCACGCCGACACCCTCTGGCCCGGCCCGCGCTGGCTGCTCGCGGTGCTGCTAGCAGCGCTGGGCATGCTCGGGCCGTTCTCGATCGACACCTACCTGCCGGCGTTCACCGGCATCGCGCAATCGATCGGCGCCACCCCGGTGCAAATGCAGCAGACGCTGTCGGGCTACCTGTTCGGCTTCGCGGTGATGAACCTGTTCCACGGCGCGCTGTCCGACAGCATCGGCCGCCGGCCGGTTGTGCTCGGCGGGCTGCTGCTGTTCACCGCGGCGAGCGCAGGCTGCGCACTGGCGCACAGCATCGGCACGCTGGTGTTCTTCCGCGTGCTGCAGGGCGTCTCGGCCGGAGCGGGCATCGTGGTTTCGCGC
>JBLMVT010000414.1:0-3115 GCA_050256835.1 Betaproteobacteria bacterium
TTCGCTCAGGCGGCGGCGCAAGCCGCCAGCGGCGCCCAGCAGCCGGCGCTGCATGCCTGGCGCGCTCTGCAGTCCGACGCGCGGCTCGGCGCCGCGGCGCGCTACAACGGCGCCAACGCGCTGATGCGCGAGGCGGTCGGCGTGCGTGCGGGCGACCAGCCCGGGCAGGCGATCCCGCTCATCGAACTGGCCAAGGAGGGCTACCGCGAGGTGCTGCGCGAGGACCCGCTGCAATGGGACGCACGCTACAACCTCGAGCGCGCCCAACGGCTGCTGCCCGACCCCGACGAGGACGACAGCGCCGCGGGCCAGGCGCCGCGCGCCGCCGAACGCGCCCCGACGACGATGCGCGGCTATTCGCCCGGACTGCCGTGACCCTGCGCGAGCGCCTGTTCGCGTCGTGGCGTCGCGACGCCGACCGCTGGTGCCTCGGCGCCGCGGTGCTGGCGCTGGGCGCGACCTTCCTGCACCCCCATGCGCGCGTCGAGCAGCCGCTGTTCGACCACGTGGTCGTGTTCGACATCACGCAGAGCATGAACGTCGAGGACATGCAGCGGGGCGGCAAGCCGGTGTCGCGGCTGCGCTTCGCCAGGCAGGCGTTGCGCGATGCGCTGCTGCGCCTGCCCTGCGGCTCCAAGGTCGGATGGGGCGTCTTCACCGAGTACCGCTCGCTGCTGCTGTTCGCGCCGGTCGAGATCTGCGCCAACCTGGCCGAACTGCGCGCGTCGCTCGACCACATCGACAACCGCATGGCCTGGGTCGGCGCGAGCGAGGTCGCCAAGGGCCTGTACAGCGGGATCGGCATGGCGAAGGAACTGCCGGGCACACCCTCGCTGGTGTTCGTGACCGACGGGCAGGAGGCGCCGCCGGTCAACCCGCTGCACCGGCCGCCGTTCGGCGGCAAGGCCGGCGAGGTCAGCGGACTCGTCGTTGGGGTCGGCGAGCTGGTGCCCTCGCCGATTCCGAAGAGCGACCCGCAGGGGCGGCCGCTCGGCTACTGGGGCGCCGACGAGGTGATGCAGGTCGACCCGCGCGAACTCGGCCGCGGCGGCAGCGTCGGCGGCGAGAAGATGACCGAGGACTCGGGCGCCTCGGCGCCGCCGCTGCCCGGCGCGACCCCCGGCAGCGAGCAGCTGTCTTCGCTGCGCGAAGCCTACCTGCGGCTGCTCGCGCAGGAAACCGGCCTCGGCTACCTGCGGCTGGGCGACGAGCGCGAGCTGGCGGCCGCGCTGACCGCCCCCGCGCTCGCACGCCCGGTCGCGGCCGACGCCGATCTGCGTTTCGTGCCGGCGCTAGTCGCCCTGCTGGCCCTGCTGGCGCGCCACCTCACGTCGCGCCGCCGATGGCGCCCGAGCCTGCGCCGGCCCTACAATGCGCACCCAGGCATGCAGGACCCGATCCATTGAGGTCTTCACTCCCGTCCTCGTTCGAGGGCGGGTCCGTTCGAACTCCCCGGTTGTCGTTTCTTGAGTGTCTCTGCGGCGCAGGGCATCGGCCCGTGCGTTCTTCGTTTGTTTGAACCAGCAAGGAAATTTTCATGAGCACCCAGACCGGCACCGTCAAGTGGTTCGACGAGGGCAAGGGATACGGCTTCATCACCCCCGACGCGGGCGGCAAGGATCTGTTCGCGCACTTCAGCGAGATCCAGAGCAAGGGGTTCAAGACCCTGACCGAGAACCAGAAGGTCGAGTTCGAGATCAAGCAGGGCCAGAAGGGCCCGCAGGCCGCGGCGATTCGCGTGCTCTGAGACGCGCCGCGATCACCCAGACCGCGGTCGTCGGCCGCGGTTTTTTTCGTCCGCTCGATTCTCCATTTCGGATTGTGGGAAGGTGGCATGCTGCAATGCGACAGGATTTTTCATTGCGAAAAACAGACTTCCTTATCGCGAAACGGCGATCACAAGCTACTGATTTATAAGCAATAAATTTATATCATCTATAAGACACAAGTCATGCCGAGGCGCGCCGCCGCCGCTATGCTCGTTTTGAATCAGGTCTCTTTCTTTCCTGCCTTCAAAAGGAGCTTCCCATGACGCAACCGACCCGTGAACAGCAAGCCGCGGCCCTCGCCAGGGACTGGGCCGAGAACCCGCGCTGGAAGGGCATCAAGCGCGGCTACGACGCTGCCGACGTCGTGCGCCTGCGCGGCTCGATCGCGATCGAGCACACGCTGGCGCGGCGCGGCGCCGAAAAGCTCTGGAACCTGGTCAACACCGAGCCGTTCGTCAACTCGCTCGGCGCGCTGACCGGCAACCAGGCGATGCAGCAGGTCAAGGCCGGCCTGAAGGCGATCTACCTCTCGGGATGGCAGGTCGCGGCCGACGCCAACGACAACGGCGAGATGTATCCCGACCAGTCGCTGTACTCGGTCGACTCGGTGCCCAAGGTCGTCAAGCGCATCAACGGCGCGTTCCAGCGCGCCGACCAGATCCAGTGGAGCGAGGGCAAGAACGACACCGACTACTTCGCGCCGATCGTCGCCGATGCCGAGGCCGGCTTCGGCGGTGTGCTCAACGCCTTCGAGCTGATGAAGGCGATGATCGAGGCCGGCGCCGCGGGCGTGCACTTCGAGGACCAACTCGCCGCCGTCAAGAAGTGCGGCCACATGGGCGGCAAGGTGCTGGTGCCGACACGCGAGGCAGTCAGCAAGCTCGTCGCCGCGCGGCTGGCGGCCGACGTGATGGGTGTGCCCACCGTGCTGCTCGCGCGTACCGACGCCGAAGCGGCCGATCTCGTGACGAGCGACGTCGACGACAACGACAGGCCGTTCTGCACCGGCGAGCGCACCGTCGAGGGCTTCGTCCGCACCAAGAACGGCCTGGAGCAGGCGATCAGCCGCGGCCTGGCCTACGCGCCTTACGCCGACATGATCTGGTGCGAGACCGGCAAGCCCGACCTGGTGTTCGCCAAGAAGTTCGCCGACGCGATCCACAAGCAGTTCCCGGGCAAGCTGCTGGCCTACAACTGCTCGCCGTCGTTCAACTGGAAGAAGAATCTCGACGACGCGACGATCGCCAAGTTCCAGCGCGAGCTGGGCGCGATGGGCTACAAGTTCCAGTTCATCACGCTGGCCGGCTTCCACAGCCTGAACTACTCGATGTTCAACCTGGCCTACG
>JBLMVT010000415.1:0-4220 GCA_050256835.1 Betaproteobacteria bacterium
CCGCGGCTCGCGCGGCAGCGTGCGCCCGGCAAGCGCGAATGCGACGTCGATCATCGAACCGTTCACGTCGGCGCGTCCTGCGCGCGCGCCCAGTCGAGCAGCGCCTGGCCCCAGGCCGCCGCCGTACCGGCATCGATCTCGAACACAGTGAAGCGGCTTTTCTCGCGGATGCGCGTGCGCAGCAGCGGCAGGCCGCCAGCATCGTGCTCGAGCTGCTGCAGCTCGATCTCCTGCCCGCCCAGCGGCACGCGCAGCTTCGTCAACGGTGTCACCCGCGTCATTCGCGCATTGACGCGCCGGCGGCCCTGCGCGTCCATACCCGAAGGGGGTTGGCGATGCATACCCCATTCGGGTAGTGGGCTCCTTCCCAACCGGAGTGATAGCCCGGCACCGACGCGCCGCCTAGCATCTTTCGCATCCGCAAGGCGAGTGTGCCGTCCCGGCGCACAAGGAGACGAGCCGATGGCCAAGAAGATGCACGACACCCCGATGCTCGACCAGCTCGAGAGCGGGCCCTGGCCGAGCTTCGTCACCGGACTGAAGCGGCTGGCCGCCGACAAGGACTACATGGTCGACCTGCTCGGCCAGCTCGAGCACTCGTACCAGACGCGCAAGGGCTACTGGAAGGGCGGCACGGTCGGCGTGTACGGCTACGGCGGCGGCGTGATCCCGCGCTTCTCGGAGGTCGCCAGCCTGTTCCCCGAATCGTCGGAGTTCCACACGCTGCGCGTGCAGCCGCCGCCGGGCATGCACTACGACACCGCGGTGCTGCGCAAGATGTGCGACATCTGGGAGCGCCACGGCTCGGGGCTGATCGCCTTCCACGGCCAGTCGGGCGACATCATGTTCCAGGGTGCCACCACCGAGAAGGTGCAGGCCGCCTTCGACGAGCTGAACGAGCTGGGCTTCGACCTCGGCGGCGCGGGCCCGGCGGTGCGCACCTCGATGAGCTGCGTCGGCGCGGCGCGCTGCGAGCAGAGCTGCTACGACGAGGCCAAGGCGCACCGCCAGGTGATCAACACCTTCCTCGACGACATCCACCGCCCCGCCCTGCCCTACAAGTTCAAGTTCAAGTTCAGCGGCTGCCCGAACGACTGCATGAACTCGATCCAGCGCTCGGACATGGCCGTCATCGGCACCTGGCGCGACAACATGCGCAGCGACGAGACGCTGGCGCGCAAGTGGTTCGACGCACACGGCATGAACGAGCTGGTCAACAACGTCGTCGCACGCTGCCCGACCAAGGCGATCATGCTGAAGGAAGTGAAGGACGTGCGCGAGGGCGACAAGATCACCACGGTCAAGGTCAGCGACACGCACGCGCTCGAGATCGACAACGCCGACTGCGTGCGCTGCATGCACTGCATCAACGTGATGACCGGTGCGCTCGCGCACGGCACCGACACCGGCGCGACGATCCTGATCGGCGGCAAGCGCACGCTGAAGATCGGCGACCTGATGGGCACGGTGGTGGTGCCCTTCCTGCCGCTGAAGACCGACGAGGACTACGACGCGCTGGTCGATCTCGGCCAGCGGGTGATCGACTTCTTCGCCGAGAACGCGCTCGAGCACGAGCGCACCGGCGAGATGATCGAGCGCATCGGCCTCGTCAACTTCCTCGAGGGCGTCGGCATCGAGATCGACCCGAACATGGTCGCGACGCCGCGCACCAACCCGTACGTGCGCACCGACGGGTGGGACGAGGAAGTGGCGCGCATCAACGCCAAGAAGTCGGCAGCCTGAACGGAGGGACACCATGGCCCAGCAAATGCGCACCCCGATCGAGAGCGGCGTGCCCGACAACAAGCCGTTCCTGCACCCGACGCTGCTCAAGAACTACGGCAACTGGAAGTACCACGACCGGCCGCGCCCCGGCGTGCTGCATCACGTCTCGCACTCGGGCGACCAGGTGTGGAGCGTGCGCGCCGGCACGCAGCGGCAGATGGACGTGTACACGATCCGCAAGCTGTGCGACATCGCGGACACCTACGCCGACGGTCACGTGCGCTTCACGATCCGCTCGAACATCGAGTTCATGGTGGCCGACGAGCGCAAGGTGGCGCCGCTGGTCCAGGCGCTCACGCAGGCCGGCTTTCCTGTCGGCGGCACCGGCAACTCGGTGTCGATGATCTCCCACACGCAGGGCTGGCTGCACTGCGACATCCCGGGCACCGACGCCTCGGGCGCGGTGAAGGCGCTGATGGACGAGCTGTACAGCGAGTTCGTGCGTGAGGACATGCCCAACCGCGTGCACATGTCGACCAGCTGCTGCGAGATCAACTGCGGCGGCCAGGCCGACATCGCGATCGTGATGCAGCACACCAAGCCGCCGAAGATCAACCCCGCGCTGGTGGCCAACGTCTGCGAGCGCCCGTCGGTGGTGGCGCGCTGCCCGGTGGCGGCGATCCGGCCCGCGCTGGTCAACGGCAAGCCCTCGCTCGAGGTCGACGAGAAGAAGTGCATCTGCTGCGGCGCCTGCTACCCGCCGTGCCCGCCGATGCAGATCAACGACCCCGAACATTCCAAGTTCGCGATCTGGGTCGGCGGCAAGAACTCGAACGCGCGCGGCAAGCCGACGTTCATGAAGATGGTCGCCTCGGGCATCCCGAACAACCCGCCGCGCTGGCCCGAGGTGTCGGCGATCGTCAAGAAGATCCTCTACACGTACAAGGCCGATGCCCGCTCGTGGGAGCCGCTATCGGACTGGGTCGAGCGCATCGCCTGGCCGCGCTTCTTCGAGAAGTGCGACCTGCCCTTCACCAAGTACCTGATCGACGACTGGCGCGGCTCGCGGGCGAGCCTGAATGCGTCGGCGCATATCAGGTTCTGAGGGGGCGGCACATGCGCGGGTTGGCACGTCCCGCCCCTTTGCCGCGCCGGTCACAGCGACACGCGGAGCGCACGACATGAAGTTCGGCCTGTTCGTCGGCGAAGGCCCGTACACCCACCAGGCCAGCGACAGCGCGTACCAGTTCGCGTGCGCGGCGCTGGCCAAGGGGCACGAGATCCAGCGCGTGTTCTTCTATCACGACGGCGTCTACAACGCGACCCGGCTCACCGAGCCGCCGCAGGACGACCGCCACATCGTCAACCGCTGGTCCGCACTCGCCGCCGAGCACAAGGTCGATCTCGTCGTCTGCGTCGCCGCCGCGCTGCGCCGCGGCATCAAGGACGAGCTGCTGGCGCCAGGCTTTCGCATCTCCGGCCTGGGCCAGCTGGTCGATTCCGGCATCAAGGCCGACCGGCTGGTCAGCTTCGGGGACTGACGATGAAGAAGTTCATGTTCGTCAACCGCAAGGCGCCGTACGGGACGATCTACGCGCTGGAAAGCCTCGAGGTGGTGCTGATCGCCGCGACCTTCGACCAGGACGTGAGCCTGGTGTTCGTCGACGACGGCGTGTACCAGCTGGTCAAGGGCCAGGACACCAAGGGCACCGGCATCAAGAACTTCTCCAAGACGTACCGCGCGCTCGAGGGCTACGACGTCGAGAAGCTGTACGTCGACCGCGAGTCGCTCGATCAGCGGGGGCTGACGGAGGACGACCTGCTGGTCGACGTTGAGGTGCTCGACTCGGCCGCGATGGCCGCGCTGATGGCCGACCAGGACGTGGTCCTGAGCTTCTAGGGCGAGCCATGCTGCACATCGTCAACAAGTCCCCCTCGCAGACCGGCGCGCTGGCGAGCTGCCTGCGGCTGGCGCAGGACGGCCACGCGCTGCTGCTGATCGAGGACGGCATCTACGCCGCCACCGCACGCAGCCCGGCCGCCGACAGCGTGCGCGCGGCCTGCGCGCGCCTGAAGGTGTACGCCCTGCAACCCGACCTCGACGCGCGCGGCATGGGCGGCGCGCTGCTCGAGGGTGTCACCGCCGTCGACTACGGCGGCTTCGTCGACCTCGTCGCCGAGCACCCCGCCTGCCAATCCTGGCTCTGAGAGCCGCATCCGGAGAACGACATGAGCATCGCAGTCAACGGCACCACGTTCGAGACCGACGAGGAAGGCTATCTGGTCAACCTCGCCGACTGGAACGAGGAAGTCGCCAACGAGATCGCCAAGGCCGAGAACGTGGAGATGACGCCCAACCACTGGGAGGTCGTCAACTTCCTGCGCGACTACTACAACGAGTACCGGATCGCCCCGGCCGTACGCGTGCTGACCTAGGCGATCGGCAATCAGCTCGGGCCGGACAAGGGCAACAGCAAGTACCTCTACGACCTGTT
>JBLMVT010000416.1:0-5915 GCA_050256835.1 Betaproteobacteria bacterium
CCCCGAGGCCAGCGCGCACGTCGACCGCAGCCTGCAGGCGATCCGCGACGCCGGCTGCAAGGCCGGGCTGGCGTTCAACCCGGCCACGCCGCTTTCCGTGCTCGAGTGGGTGATCGACAAGATCGACCTGGTGCTGGTGATGAGCGTCAACCCCGGCTTCGGCGGGCAAAGCTTCATCGCCAGCGCGCTGCGCAAGATCGAGCGCGCGAGGCAGCTCATCGACGCCAGCGGGCGCGACATCCGGCTCGAGGTCGACGGCGGCATCAAGATCGACAACATCCGCGCGGCGGCCGACGCGGGCGCCGACACGTTCGTCGCCGGCAGCGCGATCTTCGGGCGGCCGAGCTACGTCGAGGTGATCGGCCAGATGCGCGCGGCGCTGCGATAGAGCCGCTACACTTCGCGCCCATGTCCTGCCCGCGCGACCGAGCATCGAAGGGGTTCCCCGCCCAGGGAGCCTGGCCCTGGCGTCGCTGACGCCTGATCGCCGCTCGCTTGCCGCCGGCCGCCGCTGACGCTTCCCGAAGGTTCTCCGCGCTGCGCCGCCTCGGCTCCACCCGCCGGCGCGAAACGTCTTTCGCTCCGGCCGACATCGACGCATCATCGCGGCCCGCCTCGCCGGTGCCGCCCGGCCGTGGAGGGCCCGACCCGTGATCACCGAACTCGAGTTCAAGAGCCTGGCCGCGCAGGGCCACAACCGCATTCCGCTGATCGCCGAGGCGTTCGCCGACCTCGAGACGCCGCTCTCGCTGTACCTGAAGCTGGCTTACGCCGGCGGCTCGGCGCAGCACAGCTTCCTGCTCGAATCGGTGGTCGGCGGCGAGCGCTTCGGGCGCTATTCGTTCATCGGCCTGCCGGCGCGCACGCTGCTGCGCACGCGCGGCTTCACGACCGAGGTCGTCACCGACGGCCAGGTGGTCGAGACGCACGCGGGCAACCCGCTCGACTTCATCGCCGACTACCAGCGCCGCTTCAAGGTCGCCCTGCGCCCGGGGCTGCCGCGCTTCTGCGGCGGGCTGGCCGGCTACTTCGGCTACGACGCGGTGCGCTACATCGAGCCGCGGCTGGCGCGCACCTGGAAGGACGGCGGCATCGACACGCCCGACATCCTGCTGCTGCAGTGCGAGGAACTGGCGGTGATCGACAACCTGTCGGGCCGCCTGTACCTCATCGTCTACGCCGACCCGGCGCAGCCCGAGGCATGGTTCCGCGGCAAGAAGCGGCTCGCCGAGCTGGCCGACCGGCTGCGCTTCTCGGTCACCGCGCCGTCGGTGAAGCGCCAGCCGTCGCACAGCGTCGAGCGCGAGTTCGCCAAGGCCGACTACCTGGCGGCGGTGCGGCGCGCCAAGGAGTACATCGCCGCCGGCGACATGATGCAGGTGCAGATCGGCCAGCGCCTGGCCAAGCGCTACACCGAGTCGCCGCTGGCGCTGTACCGCGCGCTGCGCTCGCTGAACCCGTCGCCGTACATGTACTACTACGACCTGGGTGACTTCCACATCGTCGGCGCGTCGCCGGAGATCCTGGTGCGCCAGGAGCACACCGACGAGGGCGACAAGGTGACGATCCGCCCGCTGGCCGGCACGCGCCCGCGCGGCGCGACGCCCGAGCGGGACAAGGCGCTCGAGGCCGAGCTGTCGGCCGACCCGAAGGAGCGCGCCGAGCACCTGATGCTGATCGACCTGGCGCGCAACGACATCGGCCGCATCGCCAAGACGGGCAGCGTGAAGGTCACCGACGCCTTCGCCGTCGAGCGCTACTCGCACGTGATGCACATCGTCAGCAACGTCGAGGGGCTGCTCGAGGACGGCATGAGCAGCCTCGACGTGTTCAGGGCCACCTTCCCGGCCGGCACGCTGACCGGTGCGCCCAAGATCCGCGCGATGGAGATCATCGACGAGCTGGAGCCCGTCAAGCGCGGCATCTACGGCGGAGCCTGCGGCTACCTCAGCTTCGCCGGCGACATGGACCTGGCGATCGCGATCCGCACCGGCATCGTCAAGGACCGCACGCTGTACGTGCAGGCGGCGGCGGGCATCGTCGCCGACTCGGTGCCCGAGTCCGAATGGCAGGAGACCGAGGCCAAGGCGCGCGCGCTGATCCGCGCCGCCGAACTGGTCGAGGAAGGCTTCTGAAGGAGGGCGCCATGCTGCTGATGATCGACAACTACGACTCGTTCACCTTCAACCTGGTGCAGTATTTCGGCGAGCTGGGCGAGACGGTGCGCGTGTTCCGCAACGACGAGATCACGCTCGAGGGGATCGCCGGTCTCGCGCCCGAGCGGCTCGTGCTCTCGCCGGGGCCGTGCTCGCCGGCCGAGGCGGGCATCTGCGTCGAGGCGATCCGCACCTTTGCCGGCCGGCTGCCGATCCTCGGCGTGTGCCTGGGCCACCAGTCGATCGGCGCGGCGCTCGGCGCTCGCATCGTGCGCGCCGGGCGGCAGATGCACGGCAAGGCGAGCCGGATCACGAACGACGGACGCGGCGTGTTCGCCGGGCTGCCGCGCGAGTTCGACGTGATCCGCTACCACTCGCTGGTGATCGAGCCGGGCTCGTTGCCGGCGCGGCTGGACATCAGCGCGACCTCGGAGGACGGCGAGATCATGGGCGTGCGCGACCGCGAACTGGCCGCCACCTCGACGCCGCTGGAGGGCGTGCAGTTCCATCCCGAATCGATCCTCACCGAGCACGGCCACGCGATGCTGAAGAACTTTCTCGAATCGACCCACGGGGTGGCAGCATGAAGACGATCGACCTGCGCAGCGACACCGTCACCCGGCCGACCGCCGCGATGCGCGAGGCGATGTCGCGCGCCGAGGTGGGCGACGACGTGTTCGGCGACGACCCGACGGTCAACGCGCTGCAGCAGCGCATCGCGGCGCTGCTCGGCTTCGAGGATGCGCTGTTCGTCGCCTCGGGCACGCAGGGCAACCTGTGCGCACTGCTGGCGCACTGCCAGCGGGGCGACGAAGTCCTGGTCGGCCAGTACGCCCACACCTACCGCTGGGAGGCGGGCGGCGGTGCGGTGTTCGGCAGCATCCAGCCGCAGCCGATCGCGCACCAGGCCGACGGCACGCTAGCGCTGGCCGACATCGAGGCCAACATCAAGCCAGATGACCCGCACTTCGCTCGCACCCGGCTGCTGTGCCTGGAGAACACGCTGGGCGGGCGCGTCATGCCGCCGGGCTACCTGACCGAGGCGACCGCGCTGGCGCGCCGCCATGGGCTGGCGACTCACCTCGACGGAGCGCGGCTGTTCAATGCCGCGGTCGCCGGCGGAGGCGATGCGCGGGCCGCGGCGCGCTCGATCGCAGGCCATTTCGACAGCGTATCGGTGTGCTTCAGCAAGGGACTGGGCGCGCCGGTCGGCTCGGCGCTGTGCGGCGGCCGCGAACTGATCGGCCGCGCGCGCCGCTGGCGCAAGATGGCGGGCGGCGCGATGCGCCAGGCCGGCATCCTCGCCGCCGCGGCGCTGCATGCGCTCGACCACCACATCGACCGGCTGGCCGAAGATCATGTGAACGCGCGGCGCCTTGCCGACGGCCTGCAGGGGCTGCCCGGTGTCGCCGTGCAGACGCCGCAGACCAACATGGTGTTCGTCGACCTGGCGCGCGAGCGCGCCGCCGGCGTCGCCGAGCGCCTGCGCGCACAGGGGCTGCTGTGCACCGGGCTTTACCAGCTCCGGCTGGTGACGCACCTCGACGTGACGCGCGAGGACATCGACCGCGCCGTGACGATCCTGCGCAAGACGCTCTGAGCCGAGGGGAAATCATGCCGATCACCGATACCGAGGCGCTGACGCGCGTCATCGAACACCGCGAGATCTTTCACGACGAGATGCTGGCGCTGATGCGCCGCATCATGAGCGGCGAGATGTCGCCGGTGATGATCGCCGCGCTGGCCATGGGCCTGCGCGTCAAGAAGGAGACCATCGGCGAGATCGCCGCCGCCGCGCAGGTGATGCGCGAATTCGCCACCCCGGTGGCAGTCGCCGACCGCTCGCATCTGGTCGACCTGTGCGGCACCGGCGGCGACGGCGCCCACACCTTCAACATCTCGACCGCATCGATGTTCGTCGCCGCTGCCGCCGGGGCGCGCGTCGCCAAGCACGGAGGGCGCGGCGTGTCGTCCAGCTCGGGCAGCGCCGACGTGCTCGAGGCGCTCGGCGTGCACACCGGGCTCACGCCGGCGCAGGTCGGCGAGTGCCTGGTCGAGACCGGCATCGGCTTCATGTTCGCGCCGGCACACCACGCGTCGATGAAGCACGCCGCCCCGGTACGCAAGGAGCTGGGCGTACGCACGATCTTCAACATCCTCGGGCCGCTGACCAACCCGGCCGGCGCGCCGAACCAGCTGATGGGCGTGTTCCACCCCGACCTGGTCGGCATCCAGGTGCGCGTGCTGCAGCGCCTGGGCAGCGAGCACGTGATGGTGGTCTACGGCATGAACGGCATGGATGAGCTGTCGATCTCCGGCGAGACGCTGGTCGGCGAGCTTAAGAGTGGTGAGGTGCGCGAGTACACCGTGCACCCGAGCGACTTCGGCATGCCGGTTTACGACTCGCGGGTGCTGCGCGTGGCCAACAAGGAGGAGTCGGTGCAGTGCATCGAGCGCGCGCTGGCCAACGAGGACGGGCCGGTGCGCGACATCGTGCTGCTCAATGCCGGTGCGGCGCTGTACTGCGCCAACGCGGCGACGTCGATCGGCGAGGGGGTGAAGGTGGCGCGCGAGGCGGTGGCGTCGGGCAAGGCGCTGGCCAAGCTGAGCCAGTTCGTTGCCGCCACCAACCGCTTCAAGGCGGCATGAGCGCCTGGTTCGCGAGGGCGTACCGATGACCGACATCCTCGAGCGCATCGTCGCCGTCAAGCGCGAGGAGGTGGCCGCGGCGAAGGCGCAGCGCAGCCTTGCCTGGCTGCTCGACGAGGCGCGCTCGCGCGGCGGCGTGCGCGACTTCGCGGGCGCGCTGCGCTCGCGCATCGCCGAGGGCGGCGCGGCGGTCATCGCCGAGATCAAGAAGGCCAGCCCGAGCCGGGGCGTGCTGCGCGACCCGTTCGCGCCGCCCGAGATCGCCGCCAGCTACGAGCGCCACGGCGCAGCGTGCCTGAGCGTGCTGACCGACCGGCGGTTCTTCCAGGGCTCGGCAGCGTATCTGCAGGAAGCCCGCGCGGCCTGCGCGCTGCCGGTGCTGCGCAAGGACTTCGTCGTCGACGAGTACCAGATCGCCGAGGCACGCGCGATGGGCGCCGACTGCATCCTGCTGATCGTCGCCTGTCTGGACGACGCGCGGCTGACGGCATTCGAGGCCTGCGCGCGCGACCTCGGGCTGGCGGTGCTGGTCGAGGTGCACGACGCATCTGAACTTGAGCGGGCGCTGCGCCTGGCCGCGCCGCTGGTCGGCATCAACAACCGCAACCTGCGCAGCTTCGAGGTCTCGCTCGACACCACCCTCGATCTGCTGCCGCGGCTGCCGGCCGGCCGGGTGGCGGTCAGCGAATCCGGCATCCTGGCGCGCGCCGACGTGTCTCGGCTGCGTGCGGCCGGCGTCGGCGCCTTCCTGGTCGGCGAGGCGTTCATGCGCGCAGCCGACCCGGGCGAGGCGCTGGCCGCGCTGTTCGGGTGACGCGGCCCGACAACCGCCTGCGCGCGCCGGTCGCTGCCGCCTTCGAGGGACTGCCGGCGGGCTGGCGCCAGGTCGTCGAAGGCTGGCTGGCGGGCCCACAGGGGCTCGGGCTGGTCGCCTTTCTCGAGTCGCGGCTGGCGGCCGGGGCGGTCGTCTACCCGGCCGACCCGCTGCACGCGCTGCGCTTGACCCCGCCGGAGCAGGTGAGGGTGGTCGTGCTCGGCCAGGATCCCTATCACGGCGCGGGACAGGCCGAGGGGCTGGCCTTCTCGGTGCCGGCCGGCGTGCGCATCCCG
>JBLMVT010000417.1:0-6408 GCA_050256835.1 Betaproteobacteria bacterium
TGGCGCGGCTGACCACCGACGACTTCGAATTGCGCGTGGCGCGCCGCCCCGGCGTGCCGGTGGCGCGCGCCGAGTGGCTCGGCGCGCTGGCCGCGCGCCGCCCCGGCGAGGCGTCGGTCGAGCAGATGGCGGTGCACGACCACGGCGCGGTCGCCGACGTGAGCTTCCTGCTGCGGCCGGCCGAGGCCGGCGCGGCACCGCTGTTCGTCGTCGACAGCTGGCGCCGCGAGGGCGGAGGCTGGAAACTGCAGGTGCGCTACGCCGCGCCGGTCGCGCCCGACGCCGGGCCCGTCCCCGGCGAGGATGCCGCGCCGACCATCGACAAGAAGTAGCGCGGCGTCCACGCCGTCAGCGGAAAAGTGCCGCCCGCGGTCGCCGGCGGCATGCTCGCTTTCCCTCGATCTCGCCCTGCGGGGCACCCGAAGGCAAGGGTTTGCCCCAGGATTGTCAGGGTCCGTTGGGATTGCGTCAGACGCAGGTCAGCGGCGGTGGGGAGAGTTGAGCTGTGGCGCTCCGAGGGCGGCGGCGCCGAATCTTTCGAGGAGACTCATTCATGGCAACAGCAACGGCGGCCGCGGCGCGGCGCCCGGTGGGGATGACCGGCGAAGAGAAGAAGGTCATCTTCGCCTCGTCGCTCGGCACGGTGTTCGAGTGGTACGACTTCTACCTGTACGGCACGCTGGCCGTCATCATCGGCAACCAGTTCTTCTCGGCGCTCGACCCGGCGTCGCGCACGATCTTCTCGCTGCTCGCCTTCGCCGCCGGCTTCCTGGTGCGGCCGTTCGGCGCGCTGGTGTTCGGCCGGCTCGGCGACATGATCGGCCGCAAGTACACCTTCCTGATCACGATCCTGATAATGGGCCTGTCGACGTTCATCGTCGGCGTGCTGCCCAGCTATGCATCGATCGGCGTGGCCGCGCCGATCATCCTGATCGGGCTGCGCATGCTGCAGGGTCTGGCGCTCGGCGGCGAATACGGCGGCGCGGCGACCTACGTCGCCGAGCACTCGCCGCAGGGCAAGCGCGGCGCCTACACGTCGTGGATCCAGACCACCGCGACACTCGGCCTGTTCCTGTCGATCATCGTCATCATCGGCACGCGCACGCTGACCGGCGAGAAGGAATTCGCCGAATGGGGCTGGCGCGTGCCGTTCCTGGTGTCGGTGTTCCTGCTCGCGGTCTCAGTGTGGATTCGCCTCTCGATGAACGAATCGCCCGCCTTCAAGAAGATGAAGGAGGAGGGCAAGACCTCCAAGGCGCCGCTGACCGAGTCGTTCACCAAGTGGCCGAACCTGAAGATCGTCATCCTGGCGCTGCTCGGCCTCACGGCCGGCCAGGCGGTGGTCTGGTACACGGGGCAGTTCTACGCGCTGTTCTTCCTGACGCAGTCGCTCAAGGTCGACGGCGCGACCGCGAACCTCCTGGTCGCCGCCTCGCTGGTCATCGGCACGCCGTTCTTCATCGTGTTCGGCGCGCTGTCCGACAAGATCGGCCGCAAGCCGATCATCATGGCCGGCTGCCTGATCGCGGCGCTGACCTACTTCCCGCTGTTCAAGGCGCTGACGGAGGCGGCCAACCCCGAGCTGGCCGCCGCGCAGGCGAAGAACAAGGTCGTGGTCGTCGCCGATCCCTCGCGCTGCTCGTTCCAGTTCAACCCGACCGGCGTCGCCAAGTTCACCAGCTCGTGCGACATCGCCAAGCAGGCGCTGGCGGCGGCGTCGGTGAGCTATGACAACGAGGCCGCGCCGGCGGGCACGACGGCGCAGGTGAAGATCGGCGACAAGGTGATCCCGGGCATCGAGGTCAAGGGCCTCTCGGCCGAGGAGCACAAGAAGCAGGAAGCCGACTTCAAGAAGGCGCTCGGCGACGCGATCAAGGCCGCGGGCTACCCGGCCAAGGCCAAGCCGATCGACTTCATGAGCGGCCAGTGGTGGAGCGTCGTCGCCATCCTAACGCTGCTGGTCATCTACGTGACGATGGTCTACGGTCCGATCGCGGCGATGCTGGTCGAGCTGTTCCCGACGCGCATCCGCTACACCTCGATGAGCCTGCCGTACCACATCGGCAACGGCTGGTTCGGCGGCTTCCTGCCGGCGACCGGTTTCGCCATCGTGGCGCAGACGGGGAACATGTACAACGGCCTGTGGTATCCGATCGTCGTCGCCGTGATGACCTTCGTGCTCGGCACGCTGTTCATCCGCGAGACCAAGGACCGCGACATCTACGCCAACGACTGAGTTGACAGGAGAGCGGGTGCCGCAATGCGGCACCCTTCAAGGTGAGGCGGCGCCCTGCGGGGCGCCGTTTCCTTTGTGTCGCGACGCGACATTGAGCAGTATTGCTCGTCCGGCGCGCCCCGTAGGCGCAGCGGCCCGGCCGGTCTGCTAGAACCGTCCGACCACGACCATCAAGGGAGTCCGACGTGTCGGAAGTCAGATCGCTTGCGCTCGCGGGCGCGCTGTGTGCCTCGCTGCTCGCTGCGTGCGGCGGCGGAGGGAGCGGCGGCGCTGCAGATGCGGCGGTGACCGAGTTCCCGCTGCGCGCCGGCTACGCGGCACGCATCGGCAGCGGCTACTCGCTCAATTTCGCGGTGACCGAGGTCACCGGCCAGTGCACCGGCGCGGCGACGCAGACGAGCAGCGTGCCGGGGGCAGTCACGTTCGAGGGTGTTGCCGGCGTGGCCGTGACGAGCACGCAGTCGCTCACGCTGCCGAATTGCGGCGGTTCCGGCCCGCTGACCTCCAACGCCTCCGCCACCGACTACTACGACAGCACGTTCGGCGCGCTCGGCTCGACCACCGGCGGCCAGTACGGCGTCTTCGAGCCGCTGCCGATGACGTTGCCGGTCACGGTCAGCCCCGGCGCGCAGGGCAGCCTCGGCATCCAGACGCTGTACACCGACAGCAGCAAGTCGACCGTCGCCAGTCGCGTGCGCTACAGCTACGTGGCCGCGGCAGACACGCCGACGAGCGCCGCCGTCGTGCTGACGACGCAGGGATACGACGCCGCCGACAACCCGGTCTTCGCCGAAAGCGACCATTACCGCATCGCTGCCGACGGCAGCCTGACGCTGGTCTTCGCGGATATCCAGTACGCGGGTACGAACGGCCTGCACCTGGTGCTGACGCCACAGTAGCGACGCGGCAACGCCGCCCCAGCCGCTACCATGGCGGACCATGGGCGACGACTCTGCGGGCATGGGCGCCCTGCCGCCCCTCGACGCCGACGGCGTGCTGCGACTGGCGGCGCAGTCGATGTTCGATGCGTTCGCGCGCGCCGCGATGGGGGTGATGGTGGTCGACCGCGCGCATCGCGTGGTCTGGATCAGCGACGGCTACAAGCGCTTCCTGCCGGCGCTCGGCTTCGAGCGCGCCGAGCAGTTCGTCGGCCGCCGTGTCGAGGAGGTCGTGCCGAACTCGCTGATGGCGCAGGTGATCGACAGCGGCCAGCCGATCCTCGTCGACCTGCTGACGAACAAGGCGGGCACCTTCCTGGTCAGCCGGCTGCCGCTGCGCGACGCCGCCGGGGCGGTGATCGGCGCCGTCGGCATGGTGCTGCTCGACCACCCCGAGACGACGATGCAGCCGCTGATCGCCAAGTTCGGCCGGCTGCAGCGCGAGCTCGACGACGCGCAGCGCCAGCTCGCCGCGCAGCGGCGGCCGAAGCACAGCGTGGCCAGCTTCATCGGCTCGAGCTCGGCGGCGCTCGAGGTCAAGCGCCAGGCGCGCCGCGTCGCGCAGACCGACTCGACGGTGCTGCTGCTGGGCGAGACCGGCACCGGCAAGGAACTGCTCGCCCAGGGCATCCACGCGGCGTCGGCGCGCGCCGGCGCGGCCTTCGTCGGCGTCAACATCGCCGCCGTGCCCGAGACGCTGCTCGAGGCCGACTTCTTCGGCGTCGCGCCGGGCGCCTACACCGGCGCCGAGCGCAAGGGCCGCGACGGCAAGTTCAAGCTCGCCGACAAGGGCACGCTGTTCCTCGACGAGATCGGCGACATGCCGCTGGCGCTGCAGGCCAAGCTGCTGCGCGCGCTGCAGGAGCAGGAGGTCGAGCCGCTCGGCTCCAACCAGGTGGTCAAGGTCGACGTGCGCGTCATCGCCGCGACCAGCCGCGACCTGCAGGCGATGGTCGCCGACGGGCGATTCCGCGAGGACCTGTACTACCGGCTCGCGGTCGTGCCGATCCGGATCCCGCCGCTGCGCGAGCGGCTCGACGACTTCGAGGCGCTGGCCGAGGCGCTGCTCGACGACATCGAGCGCCGCACCGGACTGCCGCACCGCACCCTGGCGCCCGAGGCGATCGAGCGGCTGGTCGCGCTGCCCTGGCGCGGCAACATCCGCGAGCTGCGCAACGTGCTCGAGCAGGCGTGCATGATGACCGACGACCTGCGCCTGGAGCTGCGCCACTTCGGCGCGCTGCTGAAGGCGGCTGTGATGCCGGCGCAGGCGCCTTCGGCTGTCATGGCGGCGAAGGCCGGCATCCATGGACTTTCGGAGTCGCTGGATCCCCGCTTGCGCCGGGACGACAACGCTCCCGTCACCCCGCTGCCCGACGCCATCGCCGCGCTCGAGCGCAGCGCGATCCGCGCCGCGCTCTCAGCGACCGGCGGCAACCGCGTCGCCGCCGCGAAGCTGCTGAAGATCTCGCGCGCCGCGCTGTACGACAAGCTGGCGCTCTACCCCGAGCTGTCGGCTACGGCCGCGCCTCGAACACCAGGTTGAACGGCGTCTCGGTGGCGCGCCGAAAGCGCGTGAAGCCGCCTTCGCGCACGACCTCGCCGATGCGCGCCTCGCCGGCCTGCGCGCCCAGGCAGCGCGCCACCTTCTGCGCCCGCGACGCCGGCGTGCAGATGAAGGTCGACGCCGAATAGAACACGCGGCCGACCGGGTTGAGGTTGTCTTCCAGCCGGTCGTTGGCGTAGGGCTCGACGATCAGCCACATGCCGTCGGGCCCGAGCGCCCTGCGCGTGTGCGCCGCCGCGCCTGCCGGGTCGCCCATGTCGTGCAGGCAGTCGAACATCGCCACCAGGTCGTAGCCGGTGCCGGGGAAGTCCTGCGCGCTGGCGACCTCGAAGCGCACCCGCTCGGCCAGCCCGGCGCGGCGTGCCGCGGCGCGCGCCGCCTCGATCGACGGCGCGTGGTAATCGAAGCCGACGAAGCTCGACTTCGGGTACGCCTCGGCCATGATCAGCGTCGAGGCGCCGTGGCCGCAGCCGACGTCGGCGACGCTCGCACCCGACTCGAGGCGCGCCACCATGCCGTCGAGCGCCGGCAGCCAGTTCGCCACCAGGTTGGCTGCGTAGCCGGGCCGGAAGAAGCGCTCGGTGCCGTCGAACAGCGCCGGGTCATGCTCGTGCCAGCCGATGCCCAGGCCGGTGCGCAGTGCCTGCATCATCTTCGGCACGCTCTTGAACTGGTCGACGCAGACTTGGAAGGCGCCGGGGACGAACGCCGGGCTGCCTTCCTCGGCCAGCGCGAACGCCTGCTCCTCGCTCATCGAGAAGCGCGCGCTCGCCGGCTCGTACGTCACGTAGCCGCTGGCCGCCTGCGCCGACAGCCATTCGCGCAGGTAGCGCGGGTCGGTCTCGGTGCGCTCGGCCAGCTCGTCGACGGTGGACGGGCCGATCCGGGCCAGCGTCTTGTAAAGGCCGAGCTGGTCGCCGACGACGATGGTCGCGGCGTGCATCACCGCGCCGAGGTCGTTCACGAACTGGCCCATGAAGGCGTTCAGCTTCGATTCGTCGATCGCCATGGCGTTCTCCTTGGGTGCCGGGTGGCGCGATGCTGCGCCGCCCGCCCGGCGCAGGCGATACGCAGCCTTGCGTAGTCGCACTTAAGCTCGCGGTCTGACGGATTTCAAGGAGTCGGGCGATGAAACCTCCGATCGTCCTCGTGCACGGCGCCTGGGCCGGCGGCTGGTGCTGGAAGAAGGTGCTGGCGCCGCTGCGCGCCGCCGGCCACGAGGTGCACGCCGTCACGCTCACCGGCGTCGGCGAGCGTGCCCACCTGCTGTCGGCCGGCATCACGCTGGCCACCCACGTCGCCGACGTGCTCGGGCTGATCGAGGCGGAGGAGCTGCGCGACGTCGTCCTGGTCGGCCACAGCTACGGCGGCGTCGTGATCACAGGCGCGGCCGAAGCACTGCAGGCGCGCGCGCCGGGCACGCTGCACCAGCTCGTCTACGTCGACGCCGTCGTGCCGCAGCCAGGCGAGAGCTGGAGTTCGACGCACACGCGCGAGACGGTCGCCGCGCGCGAGCGCTCGGCGCAGGCCAGCGGCGGGGTGTCGGTCCCGCCGCCCGACCCGGCGGCGTTCGGACTCGAGGGCGCCGACGCCGACTGGCTGCGCCGGCGCCAGACGCCGCAGCCGTGGCGCGTGTACCAGGAACCGCTGCACTACGACGCCGCGCG
>JBLMVT010000418.1:0-3396 GCA_050256835.1 Betaproteobacteria bacterium
ACGGCGCTCAAGCTCGACGCCGAGATCCGCAGCGGCTTCGAGACCTTCAAGAGCCTGGTCGCCGAATTCCCCGAATGCGAGCCGCAGCCCGGCGGCCATCTGTACATCGCGCACCGCGAGAAGAAGATGGACTTCCTGCGCGACGAGGCGAAGGTGATGCGCGAGGTGTTCGGCTACGACACGCGCATCCTCTCGCCCGACGAAGTGCGGTCGCACTACGTCAACGACGCCGAGTCGTTCGGCGCGCTGCACGAACCCGACGGCATCGGCGTACACCCGCTCAAGCTCGCCTTCGCGTACCTGCGCGCGGCGCGCAAGCTGGGCGTGAAGGTGCACCCGGCGTCGCCCGTGACCGGCTTCGAGACCAAGGGCGGCGTGCACTACCTCAGGACGCCCGGCGGCACGGTGCGCGCGCGCGCGGTCGGCTTCGCCACCGGCGGCTACACGAGCAACGGCCTGCATCCCAGCCTCGACTCGAAGATCATGCCGATCCTGTCGAACTCGCTGGTGACGCGCCCGCTCACGCCGGCCGAGCTGGAAGCGACCCACTTCCTCACCACCGAAGTCATCACCGACACGCGCACGCTGCGCTTCTACTACCGCCGGCTGCCTGACAACCGCGTGCAGATCGGCAGCCGCAGCTCGATCACCGGCGCCGACGCGCCCAATCCGAAGCACATGGCGGTGCTGGTCAACGGCCTGCACCGCAAGTTCCCGGCGCTGAAGGACATCCGCATCGACTACTCGTGGTGGGGCTGGGTCGATGTGAGCCACGACATGATGCCGCGCATCACGCAGCCCGACCCGGCGCAAAGCGTGTTCTACGCGCTCGGCTATGGCGGCAACGGCGTGTCGTTCTCGGCGCACGCCGGGCGGCGCATGGCGCAACGCATCGCCGGCCGCGCCGACAAGGCCTTCGAGCTGCCGATCTACAAGACGCCGCTCGAGTACCCCAACGTGCTCAACGCCGTGCGCTCGCGCGCCTTCGCGCCGTTCCGCCGCTTCGGCCAGCGCTTCCTGTACCGCTGGTACTGGATGCACGACGAGGTGTTCTGAAGCGCGCGGCGACGCGGTCCGCACGAGGAGGTCCGCGGTCATGGCGCCGGAGTTCGATTACATCGTCGTGGGCGCCGGTTCGGCCGGTTGCGTGCTGGCTGCACGGCTCAGCGAGGACGCCTCGACGAGGGTGCTTCTGCTCGAGGCCGGCCCGGCCGACCGCTCGTTCTGGATCCACCTGCCGATCGGCTACGGCAAGACGATGTGGGATCGCACCTACAACTGGTGCTTCGAGACCGACCCGGATCCGAACATGAACGGCCGGCGCATCTACTGGCCGCGCGGCAAGACGCTCGGCGGCTCCAGCTCGATCAATGGCCTGATCTACATCCGCGGCCAGCGCGAGGACTACGACCACTGGGCCGCGCTCGGCAACGCGGGCTGGGGCTTCGACGACGTGCTGCCCTACTTCGTCAAGTCGGAGCACAACCAGCGCGGCGCCAGCGCCTACCACGGCGGCGACGGCCCGCTGAAGGTGTCGGACATCGGCGCGAAGCACGAGCTGATCGAGGCCTTCGTCGCTGGCGCAGGCCAGTGCGGCGTGCCACGCACCGACGACTTCAACGGCGCGCGCCAGGAAGGCGCCGGCTACTACCAGCTCACGACCTGGAAGGGCTGGCGCTGCAGCACCGCCAGGGCCTATCTCGCGCCGGCGCGGCGGCGGTCCAACCTGCGCGTCGAGACCGAGGCGCAGGCCACCGGCCTGGTGATCGACAACGGCCGCGCGGTCGGCGTGCGCTACCGCCAAGGCGGCGCGATGAAGACCGCGCGGGCACGCGCCGAGGTGCTGCTCGCCGCCGGCTCGATCCAGTCGCCGCAGCTGCTGCAGCTGTCGGGCATCGGCCCGGCCGAATTGCTGCGCCGGCACGGCATCCCGGTCGTGCGCGACCTGCCCGGCGTCGGCGAGAACCTGCAGGACCACCTGCAGATCCGCCTGATCTACGAATGCAGCAAGCCGATCACGACCAACGACGCGCTCAACTCGTGGTTCGGCCAGGCGAAGCTCGGCCTCGAGTGGCTGTTCAGACGCAGCGGCCCGCTCGCCGTCGGCATCAACCAGGGCGGCTGCTTCATGCGCGCGCTGCCCGAAGCCGCGACGCCCGACATCCAGTTCCACGTCGCCACGCTGTCGGCCGAGATGGCCGGCGGCAAGGTCCACCCGTTCTCGGGCTTCACGATGTCGGTGTGCCAGCTGCGGCCCGAGTCGCGCGGCCACATCCGCATCCGCTCGGCCGACCCGTTCGAGCCGCCCGAGATGCAGCCGAACTACCTCGCGACCGACCTCGACCGGCGCACCGCGGTCGCCGGCGCGAAGGCGGCGCGCGCGATCGCGGCGGCGCCGGCGATGCGCCCGCTGGTCAAGCGCGAGGTCAAGCCCGGCCCCGACGCCGGCGACGACGCCGCGCTGCTCGAGTTCTGCCGCAACAACAGCGCGACGATCTTCCATCCCACCGGCACCTGCAGGATGGGCTCCGACCCGCTGGCCGTGGTCGACGCGCGGCTGCGCGTGCACGGCGTCCGGGCCTTGCGCGTCATCGACTGCTCGGCGATGCCGACGCTCGTCTCCGGGAACACCAACGCACCCGCCGTGATGATGGCCGAGAAGGCCGTCGACCTGATCCGCGAAGACGCGCGGCGTCGTTGATCCACCGCGCCGCGAAGGCGCCGCTCAGCGCCGGCGCCCGCCGGCGAGGACCGCCAGCATCTCCTGGAACACGCGGTTGCCCGGCGGCGCGGCCAGGTCGATCGCCTGGCTGCGCGCGTAGTACGGACTGAGGTCGAGCCCGACGCCGATGCCGGCGATCTCGGCCGCGCCCGACTGCTCGTGGCGCTGCACCACCTGGCGCAGATGGTGGTCGAGGTAGTGCTCGTCGTTGGCGAGGTGGGTCGCCGTGTCCATCGGGCTGCCGTCGGAGACGACCAGCAGCAGCCGGCGCCGCTCGGGGCGGCCCTGCATGCGCGATACCGCCCAGTCGAGCGCCTCGCCGTCGACACCCTCGCGGAAGAGGTCGGCCTTGAGCAGCGCGGCCATGCTGCGCCGCGAGCGCCGCCACGGCGTGTCGGCGTCCTTGAACACGAGGTGGCAGACCTCGTTGAGCCGGCCCGGGTGCAACGGCCGGCCGGCGCGCAGCCAGTCGCGCTGCGCGCGCCCGCCGTTCCAGGCGCCGGTCGTGAAACCGAGCACCTCGCTCGGCACGCCGGCCATCTCGAGCGCGCGCACGAAGACGTCGACGATCATCGCGACGGACTCGATCTGATCCTTCATCGAGCCCGAGCAGTCGATCAGGAAGGTGACGAGGCAGTCGGCGATCGGCTCGATGCGCTCGGCGCGGAACAGCC
>JBLMVT010000419.1:0-9645 GCA_050256835.1 Betaproteobacteria bacterium
CCCTGGGCCCGCCCCTAAGGCCGCTCAGGACTTGGCGGCGTAGTCCTCCATGTGCTTGTCGTTCGGGTGCTTCAGCGCTTGCTTGAGGTTCTCGCTCATCGGCAGTTTGACGACCGCGCCGGTCGGCGGCGTCGGCTGCATGAACCACTTGTCGTAGAGCGTGTAGATCTCACCGGACTTGGTCATGTCTGCGATCGTCTGGTTGATGATCTTGCGCAAGCCGTCGTCGTCCTTGCGCACCATGATCGCGATCGGCTCGACGGACAGCGCCTCGCCGACGATCTTGAACTCGGCCGGGTTCTTGGCACGCGCGCGCAGGCCGGCGAGCAGGCTGCCGTCCATCACGAAGGCGTCGGCGCGCCCGCTCTCGACGAGCAGGAAGCTGTCGGAGTGGTCCTTGCCGAACACCTCCTTGAAGTCCATGCCCTCGGCGCGCTTGTTCTTGCGCAGCGTCTGCACGGAGGTGGTGCCGGTGGTGGTGGCCACCGTCTTGCCCTTCAGGTCGGCGATCGACTTGATGCCCGAGTCGGCCTTGACGAGCATGCGCACCTCCTCGACGAAGGTGGTGTTGGCGAAGCTCACGTCCTTCTGGCGCGCCAGGTTGTTGGTGGTCGAGCCGCACTCGAGGTCGACGGTGCCGTTCTGCACCAGCGGGATGCGGTTCTGCGACGTCACCGGCTGGTACTTGACGGTCAGCTTTCTGCCGATCGCCTTCTCGACGTTCTCGATCGCGCGCTCGCAGATGGCGACGTGGTAGCCGACGTACTTGGAGCCGCCCAGCGTGTACGACAGCACGCCCGACGACTCGCGCACGCCCATCGTGATGGTGCCGGACTCCTTGGCCTTCTTCAGGGTGTCTTCCGCGTGGGCGGCGCCGGCGGCGAGCAGCACGGCGAGGGCGAGCAGGGTCTTGCGCATGGAGCTTCCTTGGTAGATGGCTGAGGTCCCCCCGCGGGACCGGAATGGGGATTCTAGGGACGGGGCCCGGCGCGTCACCGCGTGGAAGCCCGAACGCTGCGCGGCGCTCAGACCACCAGGCGCACCGGCTGCGTCAGCTTCTCGGGCACCAGCAGCGCGTGCATCTCCTCGCGCGACATGATGCCCAGCGACTGCGCCACGTCGGCGATCGTCCCGCCGGTGGAGAGCGCGGTCTTGGCGATCAGCGCCGCCTTCTCGTAGCCGATGATCGGGGTGAGCGCGGTGACCAGCGTCACCGACTCGGCGACGCGCCGCTCGAGCAGCTCGGTGTTGGCCTGGATGCCCTCGACGCAGTTGACGCGCAGCGTCTCGCAGGCGCGCGTCAGGTGGCGCACGCTCTTGAACAGGCTCCAACCCATGATCGGTTCGAAGGCGTTGAGCTGCAGCTGCCCGGCCTCGCTGGCCATCGTGATCGTCACGTCGTTGCCGATCACCTCGAACGCCACCTGGTTCATCACCTCGGGGATCACCGGGTTCACCTTGCCCGGCATGATCGACGAGCCGGCCTGGCGCGCCGGCAGCTTGATGTCGCCCAGGCCCGCCTGCGGGCCCGAGGACAGCAGCCGCAGGTCGTTGCAGGTCTTGCTGAGCTTGCAGGCGACACGCTTGAGCACGCCCGACAGCTGCACGAAGGCGCCGGTGTCCTGCGTCGCCTCGACCAGGTTGGGCGACTTCTTCACCGGCACGCCGCTGGCCTCGGCGAGGTAGCGCGTCGCCAGCTCGGGGTAGCCGGCGGGCGCGTTGATGCCGGTGCCGATCGCCGTCGCGCCGAGGTTGATCTCCTCGATCAGCAGCCGCGCCTCGGCCAGTCGCTGCTCGTCCTCGCCGATCATCACGGCGAAGGCCGAGAACTCCTGGCCGAGCGTCATCGGCACCGCGTCCTGCAGCTGCGTGCGGCCGATCTTCAGCACGTTCGCGAACGCCTCGGCGCGGGACTCGAAGGCGCCGCGCAGCTTCGTCATGGCCCCGATCAGCTGGCCGATGCCGGCCCACGCGGCGAGCCTGAGCGCGGTCGGGTAGACGTCGTTGGTGCTCTGCGAGGCATTGACGTGGTCGTTCGGGTGCAGCACGTCGTAGCGGCCCTTGTCGAAGCCGAGCAGCTCGAGCGCGCGGTTGGCGATCACCTCGTTGGCGTTCATGTTGGTCGAGGTGCCGGCACCGCCCTGGATCACGTCGACGACGAACTGCGCGTGCAGCCGGCCGGCGATCAGCTCGTCGCAGGCCAGCACGATCGCGCCGGCGCGCTTGCGGTCGATCACGCCGAGATCGGCGTTGGCGCGCGCGGCCGCCTTCTTGACCCAGGCCAGCGCGCGCACCAGGTCGTCGACCACGCCGACCGGCACCTCGGAGATCGGGAAGTTCTCGACCGCGCGGGCGGTGTGCACGCCCCAGTAGGCGTCGGCGGGGATCGCCTTGTGGCCGAGGAAGTCGTGCTCGTCGCGCGTCGCGGCGACGCGGTCGCTGGTGCCGTTCATCTCGTGGATGCTCGCTTCGTGGATGGGCCGGTGAGCCCGACGGCGCGAACTGTAGGGCCGCGCCTCGGGTCGCGCCAATGCCGTTTGGCCGCCACTTTATGCGTTTTGCGCATGCAGACGCCGGCGGCCGCCGTCACCCGAGAGGAAGCTCCACAGCGCCTGCGCGCCCGGCTTGATGCGCCGCGCCGCCTCCGGCCGCTCCCGGTAGATGCGCACCTCCATCGCCACCTCGCAGGCGTGCGGCGCGGCGGCGCGCACCAGGCGACGCGCCTTGACTTCCTTCTTCACCGTGCTGGCCGGCAGGAACGCCAGGCCGTGGCCCTCGAGCGCCATCGCCTTCAGGCCCTCGGCCATGTCGGTCTCGTAGATCGGCTCGAGGCCCAGCGGCTGTCCCGACTGTCGCGCGATCAGCTCGACCAGCCGGCCGAGGTAGGCGCCGGCACCGTAGCTGAGGAACGGCACCGTGTGCCCGGCCGGCGGCGGCAGCCGCCACAGCGGCTCGCGGTCGCTGCCGGCCCGCGCGTACGGCGCCAGCGTCTCGTGGCCCAGGCTCAGCATCTCGTAGCGCTCGGGGTTGAGCTGCAGCGGCTGCGACGGGTGGTGGTAGGCCATCAGCAGGTCGCAGCCGCCTTCGGCCAGGCGCAGCACCGCGTCGTGCACGTTGAGCGCGGTGAGCCGGCTCTTCAGCCCGGGAAAGCGCTTGCGCAGGTCGATCACCCAATGCGGGAAGAAGGTGAACGCCAGCGAATGCGGCACCGCGAACTCGATCACGTCCTGCCCGGCGACCTGGTGCGCGCGCATCATCGTGCGCGCCGCCTGCAGCGCCGACAGGATCTCGAGCGCCTGGCCGTGCAGCGTCTCGCCCGCCGGCGTGAGCCGCGTCGGGTACGACGAGCGGTCGACCAGGTCGATGCCGGCCCAGGCCTCGAGTGCCTGGATGCGGCGCGAGAACGCCGGCTGGGTGACGTGGCGCAGCTGCGCCGAGCGCGAGAAGCTGCGCGTCTCGGCGAGGCTGACGAAGTCCTCGAGCCACTTGGTCTCCACGGCGTGCCAGTGTAAGCACGCCGTGGCGCGGCCCGTTCAGTCGTCGTGCAGGTCGATTTGCACGTGGCCCGCGACGTTGGCGCGCTGGCGCAGCAGCAGCCAGCCGCCCCAGGCCATCGCGATCAGCACGACCAGCGCGCCCAGGCCGTGCAGCGCCCGGCCGATCGACTGCGCCCGCGCCCGCAGGTGCAGCGACTCGAGCAGGTAGATCCAGTCGTGGCCACCCTCCTCGCCGGTCGCGCCCGACAGCAGCACCAGCTGCGGATGCAGCGCGTCGTAGGCGTACGGCGCGACGTCGAGCAGCGACACGCCGAGCAACCACAGCGCGACCGAGGCGCCGAACGGGTCGCGGTTCCTGGTCAGCAGCGCGACGCCGAGCACGGCCGGCATCGCCAGCTGGCCGAGCGTGCCGCCGGCCACGCGCATCCACTCGCCGAGGAAGGCAAAGAGCACGTGGCCGGCCTCGTGGAAGACCAGCAGCGGACCGTGCAGGAACGAGCCGCCGATCGCGCCGCTGGCCAGGTCGAGCCGCGCCAGCGCCACGCCCCAGGCGGCCAGGCCGAGCCAGAGCGCCACGCGCGCCCGCCAGGCCCAGGCATCGACCTGATCGGGCACGTGCACGAGGCGCGCGAGCAGCCTGTCGTCGTCGCCCGCGTCGTCGTCCACGCGCGTTCAAAAGCTGGTCACGCTGGCGCCGGCCAGCAGCCAGCGCGGATCGAACCAGCGGTCGGCGTCGCCGTCGTAGGGCAGCCGGGTGATGTCCCAGTGGCGGATGAAGGGCGCGTAAACGTCCCACACCGGCGGGCCGCCGCCGATGTAGATCACGCGGCCGGCGTGGCGCGCGATCACGTCCTCGGGCCGGTCGGTCGAGCGGATCACCTCGATCGTGCGGTCTGCGTGGGCGAAGCGCGGCACGGCGGCGATGGTCTTCGGGCCGGCGACCAGCACATGGCCGCGCGTGACCTCGAAGAAGCGCTCGACGTCGGCCACGTACTCGGCGCCGCGCGCGCCCTCCCACGGCAGCACGCCATGCAGGCCGAGCTGGCCGCGCCGGCCGATGGCGCAGATCGAGCGGACGTCGGTGCCGGCGATCATTTGCCCTCGGGCCGCACGACGCGCAGCTCGGTGCGTGCGGGCTCGCTCGCCGAACCCTTCACCGGACGCAGCGCCGCGTAGTCGCTCAGCTTGTACGGCCGGTTCTCGCAGCCGCTGCCCCAGCTCTTGGCCAGCGCGTTGTAGGCCTCGACGCTCTTCGCCGCCGAGTCGCTCTTGGCGTTGTAGGCGACGACCATCTTCTGGCGCTTCTCGAGCTTGGCGTTGTAGGCGGCGATCTCGGCGCGGTTCTTCGGGTCGACCTTCGAGCGCTCGGCCTTGAGCTGGTTGTCGAAGCGGTCGAACTCGGCCTTGTCCTGCTCGACCTCGGCGGCCAGCCGCCGGGCCTTGTCGGCTTCCGTCTTCAGCTTCGGCTGCATGCCCAGGCACTCGTCGAGCTGCTCGCGGCTGAGCACGGCGCCAGCCTGGGGACCGTCGCCGAGCGTGAGGATCTTGTCCGGCGCCCTGTCCATGTCGGCGTTCGGCTGCGCGGCGGCGGGCAGCGCCGCGGCGAGCAGCGCGGCGAGGAGGGCGGTGTGCGTGGCTGGCTTCATCTTCATGTGGGCTCCTGGACGACGGCGGCCGGCAAGCGCCGTGCCCCGTCGCGAGACTGCGAAGTCTGCCCAAAGCGCCGCCCCGGTCACCCCGGGGTTTCCTCGAGCGCGCGCCGCGCCTCGCGGTAGCCGGCGTCGGGGTCGGAAAGCTGCAGCCGCCACATGCGCGCGTAGGCGCCGCCGGCGGCGAGCAGTTCGGCATGGGTACCGCGCTCGACGATGCGGCCGTGCTCCATGACGAGGATCTGGTGCGCCTCGACCACCGTCGAGAGCCGGTGCGCGATGACCAGTGCCGTCTTGTCGCGCGCAGTGTTGCGCAGCTGCTCCTGGATCGCGCGCTCGTTGGCCGAGTCGAGCGCCGAGGTGGCCTCGTCGAAGATCACGATCGGCGGGTCCTTCAGCAGCGTGCGGGCGATCGCCACGCGCTGCTTCTCGCCGCCGGACAGCTTGAGCCCGCGCTCGCCGACCATCGTCGCGTAGCCCTTCGGCGTCGAGGCGATGAAGTCGTGAATGCGCGCGCCGCGCGCCGCCGCCTCGATCTCGGCCTGGCTCGCCCCCGGGCGGCCGTAGGCGATGTTGTAGGCCACCGTGTCGTTGAACAGCACGGTGTCCTGCGGGACGATGCCGATCGCCGCGCGCAGCGAGGCCTGCGTCACCTCGCGCAGGTCCTGGCCGTCGATCGTGATGCGGCCGGCGGTCACGTCGTAGAAGCGGTACAGCAGCCGCGCCAGCGTGCTCTTGCCAGCGCCCGACGGCCCGACGACCGCGACCGTGCGCCCGGCCGGAATCTCGAAGCTCACGTCGTGCAGGATCGGGCGGGCCGGCTCGTAGGCGAAGCTCACGTGCTCGAAGCGCACCGTGCCGTGCGGCACCGCCAGCGGCCGCGCGCCGGGCTTGTCGGCGACCTCGCGATCGCGCTCGAGCAGGCGGAACATCTTGTCGAGGTCCGTCAGGTTCTGCTTGATCTCGCGGTAGATCACGCCCAGGAAGTTGAGCGGGATGTAGAGCTGGATCATGAAGGCGTTGATCATCACCAGGTCGCCCAGCGTCAGGCGAGCGGCGACGACGCCCTCGGTGGCGCGCCACAGCATCGCGACCAGCGCGATGGCGACGATCACCTGCTGGCCGGTGTTGAGGATCGACAGCGTGCTCTGGCTCTTCAGCGCGGCGCGGCGCAGGCGCTCCAGGCTCTCGTCGTAGCGGCGCGCCTCGAAGTCCTCGTTGTTGAAGTACTTGACGGTCTCGTAGTTGAGCAGCGAGTCGATCGCCTTGCTGTGCGCCACCGAGTCCAGCTCGTTCATCTGGCGCCGGTACTGGGTGCGCCATTCGGTCACCACCACCGTAAAGGCGATGTAGAAGACCAGCGCGATCGAGGTGATGCCGGCGAACCAGGCGTCGAACTTGACGCCCAGCAGCGTCAGCACCATCGCCACCTCGATCAGCGTCGGCACGATGCTGTACAGCGAGTACGAGATCAGCGAATGCACGGCGCGCGTGCCGCGCTCGATGTCGCGCGTCATGCCGCCGGTCTGGCGCTCGAGGTGAAAGCGCAGGCTGAGCTCGTGCAGGTGGCGGAACACCGCCAGCGAGATACTGCGCGCCGTGCCCTCGGTCGCCTTGGCGAACACCAGCTCGCGCAGCTCGGTGAACAGCGTCGTCGACAGCCGCAGCAGCCCGTAGGCGACCAGCAGGCCGACCGGCACCACCAGCGCGGCCCGCGGGTCGCCGGGCTTGATCGACAGGGCGTCGACCAGGTGCTTGAGCAGCACCGGCACGCCGACGTTGGCGACCTTGGCGACGACCATGAAGCCCAGCGCCAGGCCGACGCGCCAGCGGTAGCGCCACAGGTAGGGCAGCAGCCGGCGCAGCGTCGCCCAGTCCGAGCGCGGCACGGCCGGCCCGGTCTCGGCGGGCAGCGGCAGCGCGCGGGAGTGGGTTCGCATGGTGTCGTGGACAATGCGCCGGAGCGCAGCAGGACGAAGAGGTGAGGCCGATGCAGGACAGTTCAACGACGGGCGCGGGGCACGCGCTGCTGGCGCCGCCCAGTTTGCCCGAAGGCGGCGAACTGGTGATGCGCGTCATGCCGATGCCCGCCGACTCGAACGCCAACGGCGACATCTTCGGCGGCTGGATCATGGCGCAGGTCGACATCGCCGGCGGCGTGATCCCGGCGCGCATCGCCAGGGGGCGCATCGCCACCGTGGCGGTCAACCAGTTCGTGTTCAAGCAGCCGGTGTCGGTGGGCGACCTGCTCAGCTTCTACGCGCGCGTCGAGCGCATCGGCACCAGCTCGGTCACGGTGCACGTCGAGGTCTACGCCGAGCGCAACCCGGCCGCGCCGCACGTCGTCAAGGTGACCGAGGCCAGCCTGACGTACGTCGCCATCGACGCCGAAGGCCGGCCGCGCGCGCTGCCGCGCTGAACAAAGGCGACGGAGCGCCGCGCCGGCGGTGCCCGCAGCGGGAGGGGATCATGCTGAAGAGCCTGCGCGTGCCCGACAAGCTGTTCCAGCTCGTCATGTGGCTGGTGTCACTGGTCTTCGCCGCGTTCCTGATCGGGCTGGGCGGCAAGATCGTGGCCGACCTGCCGCGGCTGGAAACGCGGCTCGACGTCGAGCAGTTCGCCGACCGCGCGCGCCTGGCGACGCTGCGCGCCGAGCTGCAGGCGGCCAACCGCACGCAGCGCGACCTCGCCGACCAGCGCCAGCGCGCCGACCTCGCGCTGACCGCCGCGCGCAACGCCTACACGTCGGCGCGCGCGAGCTACGCCAACTGGCTGTCGACGCGCACCGCGACCACCGACCCGCAGCAGGACCCGGAGGTGATCCGCCGCACGCGCGAGCTCGACACGCTGAAGGCGCGCGAGCGCGAGGCGCAGTCCGCCCTCGAGGCGCTCGATGCGCAGACGCTGGCGACGCGCCAGGGCATCGACGCGCGCAACCGCCAGGTGCAGGACATGCTCGACGGCGCGCGCGACGCCTACGACGGCGCGCGGCACCGCCAGGAGCTGCGCGTGTTCGGCGCGCGGCTGGCGCTCACGTTGCCGCTACTGGCCGTCGCCGGCTGGCTGGTGGCGAAACAGCGCGGCAGCGACTACTGGCCGCTGATGCGCGGCTTCGTGCTGTTCGCCGCGTTCACCTTCTTCGTCGAGCTGGTGCCCTACCTGCCGAGCTACGGCGGCTACGTGCGCTACGGGGTCGGCGTCGTGTTGACGGCCATCGCCGGGCACTACGTCGTCAAGGCGATGCGCCGCTACCTGGCCAGGCGCCAGGCGGTCGAGCGGCAGACCGAGGCCGAGCGCCGCCGCGCGCTCGGCTACGAGGACGCCCTCAGGAAGATGGCCACCGGCATCTGCCCGGGCTGCGAGCGCGCCATCCTCACGACCGGCCAGGCGCCGTCGAACTTCTGCGTGCACTGCGGCATGAAGCTGTTCGACGACTGCCCGCGCTGCACCACGCGCAGGAACGCGTTCTTCCACTACTGCCCGAGCTGCGGGGCGGGGGCGGCGGGCGCGCCCGCTTGAAGCGGATCAGTCGACGAAGAAGTCCGGCACGAAGTCGGTCGTCCCCGGCGTCACCGAGTAGCGGTCCAGGTCGGTGACGCCGTGCTCGGCGAGCACCGCGTCGTCGATGAAGAACTCGCCGCTCGTCGTGCGCGCGTCGCTGGTGAGGATCCACCAGGCGGCGTCGGCCAGGATCTCGGGCTTGCGGCAGCGGCCGAGGTCGACACCGGGGATCATCTGCAGCGCGGCGGTGGCGATCGCGGTGCGCGGCCACAGGCTGTTGACGGCGATGCCGAACGGCCGGAACTCGCCCGCGTGGCCGAGCGTGCACTCGCTCATGCCGTACTTGGCCATCGTGTACGCGACGTGGTTGCGGAACCACTGCTCGCGCATCGAAAGGGGCGGGCTCATGTTGAGCACGTGCGGATTGCGACCGGCGACCGCGCTGCGCCGCAGGTGCGGCAGGCAGAACTGCGTGCACAGGTAGGTGCCGCGCACGTTGACGCCGAACATCAGGTCGAAGCGCTTCATCGGCGTCGCCTCGGTGTTGGTGAGGCTGATGGCGCTCGCGTTGTTGACCAGGATGTCGATGCCGCCGAAGCGCTCGACAGTCTGCGCGACGGCCTCCTGCACGCTCGCCTCGTCGCGGATGTCGCACTGCACCGGCAGCGCATGGCCGCCGGCCGCGCCGACCTCGGCGGCGGCGCTGAAGATCGTGCCCGGCAGCTTGGGGTGCGCCTCCGTCGTCTTGGCGGCGATGGCAACGTTCGCGCCGTCGGCCGCGGCGCGGCGCGCGATCGCCAGCCCGATGCCGCGGCTCGCGCCGGTGATGAACAGCGTCCTGCCGGCCAGCGTGCGGGTGCTCATGGTGGCGTGACCTCCGTAAGGTTGAGCGAAACGATGTGCGCCGCCAGCGCCTCGCCGCAGCGCCGGTAGACGGCCGCGCCGGGATGGAAGCCGTCGCTCGCCATCGCCTCGGGCGCGAGGTCGATCGGCAGCTC